>NZ_LKGQ01000012.1:0-115188 GCF_001401785.1 Pseudoalteromonas sp. P1-16-1b
GCGGTTTAATCGCGGCGCGAGGTTTGTAACCTAGTGGGCTAAGTAAAAACCGAGCAACAAAGAGTAAATCGCCCCTAGGCAGAACCCTTTGGGCAACGCCTGTTTGGCATTGATGCTGCGTTATCGCCTATTTATGGGGAAGAACCACACCACATAGGCTCTGCCTTGCCTAACTACCAAACAGACTGCTGCAAATTTAACCTTGAAAGGTCAACAGACCCTAGTTAAACTCTGATCTATATGCGGTAAAAAGCGGGTAATTTATTGTGCTTACCCGTGTCAAAGCGTAATCAACATAAAGCCCTCACAGCCGAGCATAAACATCCTTTAAATTTATTTACACTTTTAAGCTGCATTGCATCCCTGAATAACTAGCTAGTAAAATACTGATCTATTAAATTTTACCTTTATGCAGGCATAAAAAAAGGGCCTTGCGGCCCTTAAGTAACACTATCTAGTTGAATTAGAATTGGTTCATAGTGTTAGCTTCACCACCGGCTTTAAGTGCATTCTCGCCAGAGAAGTACTCTTTGTGCGTATCGCCAATGTTAGAGCCTGCAAGGTCTTGATGCTTAACTGACGCTTGCTCACGACGGATCTCTTGACGTTGTACGTCACGTACATAAGCCAGCATACCTAAATCACCGAAGTAACCTTCAGATAGAATATCAGTGCTTAATGCTGCTGTATGGTACGTTGGTAATGTAATTAGGTGATGGAAAATACCTGCTTCACGCGCACCATCGCGTTGGAAGTTTTGTACCAGTAAGTCTGCAGCTGCAGCAAGCTCTGTTGCATCCATTTCTGGAGCCATAAGCGCTTTATTGTCATCAATACTTGGGTAAGCGCTAAGGTCACGACCTGCTTCTTGCCACTCTTGGTATACTTGCTCACGGAACTTAAGCGTCCAGTTGAACGACGGTGAGTTGTTGTATACTAATTTAGCATCTGGAACTTGTTCTTTAACGCGATTTACCAGCTCTGCAATTTGTTTTACATGTGGTTTTTCTGTTTCAATCCACAGTAAATCAGCGCCTGACTGTAAGCTAGTAACACAATCTAGTACTACGCGGTCTTTCTCAGTGCCTTCGCGGAACTGGTATAAACCGTTATCTAGGCGTGTAGGCTTACAAAGTTGGCCATTAAGCTTCATTGCCGTTTCGCCTTCATTTAAATCATCAACACTGTTTACCGGTGTTGTTTCTAAAAATGCATTGTATTGGCTTGCTAAGTCACCTGGTTTTTGTGAAACCGGTACTTTTTGCGTTAGGCTTGCACCTAGAGAATCGGTACGCGCAACGATAATACCGTTATCAATACCTAGCTCTAGAAACGCGTAACGTACTGCATTAATTTTAGCTAAAAAATCTTCATGAGGAACGGTAACTTTACCTGCTTGGTGACCACATTGTTTGGCGTCTGATACTTGGTTTTCGATTTGGATAGCACAAGCACCCGCTTCAATCATCTTTTTAGCAAGTAGGTAAGTCGCTTCTTCGTTACCAAAACCTGCGTCAATATCAGCAATGATTGGCACAACATGCGTTTCAAAGTTATCAATTTTATTAAGCACGGCTTGAACGTCGCCGCCGTTTGCTTTTGCATCGTCTAGCTCGTTAAATAAATGGTCAAGTTCACGTGCATCAGCTTGCTTTAAGAAGGTGTAGATTTCTTCGATAAGTGCAGGTACTGATGTTTTCTCGTGCATACTTTGATCTGGAAGTGGGCCGAACTCAGAGCGAAGCGCTGCAACCATCCAACCACTTAGGTATACGTAACTGCGTTTAGTTGTTTTTTGATGACGCTTGATTGCCATCATCATTTGTTGCGCAGTAAAACCATGCCAACAACCTAAAGACTGTGTGTACTGGCTTGTGTCTTTGTCGTATGCAGCCATGTCTTCACGCATAATGTCAGCAGTAAATTGTGCAATATCAACACCAGAGCGAAAACGATTTTGTAAACGCATGCGAGTTGCGTATTCAGGATTAATAGTTTTCCATGCACTGCCTTGTGATTGGCATAGTGTTGCTAGTGTATCTGTTTCACCTTGATATGTTGTCATAATAAAGTCCTTCGAACGGGTATTAATATTTATTGTTGAGAGAGTGACTACATTGCGTTAGCTCTGTAGCGCTTAATTAAACATTAGGCTTATTTTTTAGATTTAGTAAATTTATAGTTGTTATTACGGCTATACATATAGTGAATGGTTAAAAAGCACTCAAAGCGACTTTTTTGCGATATGGTAAGTGTACGCATATAAAAAATGCACTCTGTCGGACCGTTTAAGGATTTTAATTATGAGCCACACTCTCACCCACTCTGGACTCAGCGTTGATAAGCAACTAGCTGAATTTGTTAAAAAACAACTATTACCAGGTACTAATCTAGACGAACACCAGTTTTGGAAAAGCTTTGCCCACATAGTGCAAACACTTACTCCGCTGAACAAGTCACTGCTCGCTAAACGTGAACAATTACAAAAACAGATTGATGACTACCATGTTGCTAATAAAAACGTTGATCAAGCCCAGTACCAAGACTTTTTAAAAGACATTGGTTATTTAGTTGATGAACCTGAAAACTTTAATATTGAAACCCAAAATGTAGAACCAGAAATAGCGTTGACTGCAGGGCCACAGTTAGTAGTTCCAGTTAGTAATGCCCGCTTTGCTTTAAATGCTGCCAATGCACGCTGGGGTTCACTATACGATGCACTATACGGTACAGACGTACTCAGTGAGGAAGATGGTGCAGAGAAAGGGACTCAATACAACCCAGTGCGCGGATTTAAAGTAATGGCCTACGCCAGACAATTTTTAGATAAGGCGCTACCCCTTGAAAATGGCTCGCACATCGAAAGTACTAATTATTCAATCGTGGATGGCGCACTTGCAATTACATTACGCGACAGCTCGCACACTACACTTAAAAACCCTGAACAACTCGTTGGCTATCAAGGTGAGGCACAAAACCCAAGTGTTATTTTACTTAAAAACAATGGATTACATGTTGAGCTGCAAATAGACCACCATCACCCTATTGGCCAAGCAGATAAAGCTGGGCTAAAAGATGTGGTACTTGAAGCTGCGCTGACCACCATTATGGACTGTGAAGACTCAGTTGCCGCAGTTGATGCCGAAGATAAAGTGCAAGTGTACAAAAACTGGTTGGGCCTAATGCAGGGCAACTTGGTTGAAACGTTTAGAAAAGGCGACAAAATGGTCGACCGTACGTTACAAGCCGATCGTCAATACACAGGTCTTGATGGCCAAAAACTGACCCTAAAAGGGCGCAGTATGATGTTTGTGCGTAACGTTGGGCATTTAATGACAAACCCTGCTATTACCGATGTAAGTGGTAATGATGTGTTTGAAGGAATTATGGATGCCATGTTCACCGCAACAGCCGCACTGCACGATTTAAACACTAAAAATGCCATTCAGAACTCAACCGCGCAAAGTATTAATATTGTAAAACCAAAAATGCACGGCCCTGATGAAGTAGCATTTGCTAACACTTTATTTGGCATGGTTGAAGAGGCGCTGAGCTTGCCTAAAAACACCCTAAAAATGGGTATTATGGACGAAGAGCGTCGTACATCTGCTAACTTAAAAGCCTGTATTCATGCTGCTAAAGAGCGTGTTGTATTTATTAACACCGGCTTTTTAGACCGCACCGGTGATGAAATTCATACCTCAATGCAAGCGGGTGTGGTACTGCCTAAAGCGGCTATTAAAGCACAGCCTTGGATCAGCGCTTATGAAGATCGTAACGTTGATATTGGCCTAGCTTGTGGCTTAAGCCATAAAGCGCAAATTGGTAAAGGTATGTGGGCAATGCCCGATAAAATGGCGATGATGATGGAGCAAAAAATAGCGCATCCTCAATCTGGCGCAAATACCGCTTGGGTGCCCTCCCCTACCGCCGCCACATTACACGCAATGCATTACCATGATGTAGATGTATTTAGCCTGCAGCAAAGCATTGCCACGCGCCAAATAGCAAGCCTAGAAAGCTTATTAACACCCCCGCTAATGGCAAACCCAGAAACGCTGTCAAAAGAAGATATTCAAAGTGAGCTTGAAAATAACGCGCAAGGTATTTTAGGTTACGTTGTACGTTGGATTGATCAAGGAATAGGCTGTTCTAAAGTGCCTGACATTAACCATATTGGCTTAATGGAAGATAGAGCTACTCTACGTATCTCAAGCCAGCATATTGCCAACTGGCTGCATCATGGCGTGTGCAGTAATGAGCAAGTACAAAAAGTGATGGCAAAAATGGCTAAGGTTGTTGATGGCCAAAATGAACATGACAGCCTTTACATTCCCATGGCAACTAATGAGCAAACACTGGCTAATAGCATTGCCTACCAAGCGGCTTTGGCACTAGTATTTGAAGGCGTTAGCCAACCTAGCGGTTATACTGAGCCGCTACTGCATAACTACCGCTTAAAATATAAAGCACAGCACCATAACCTAGCTGAATAGCTGAATAGCTAAATAGCTAAATAGCTAAATAGCTAAATAGCTAAATAGCTGACATTTATTTAACACTAAAAAAGCGCGTTTTGCCTACACAAAACGCGCTTTTTGTTTTATTAAGCGGCAAAATAGCTAAAATTCGCCTAGTTCAAACTACGAATTAATTTTTAATGGTCGCGTTGTGATAAACATTTTGTACGTCATCGCAATCTTCAAGCATATTGATAAATTTATCAAAATTGGCAATGACTTCTTCATCAGTAATTTCAACATGTACTTGTGGTACAAAGGTAATTTCATCAACTTCAAAGTTAATGCCTTCAAATGCTTCTTCTAATGCCGTTTTAGCTTTAAAGTACTCAGTATGCGGTGCAAATACCGACACCTTGCCATCTTCGGCTTCTACATCAGTCACATCAACGTCAGCCATCATCAGCGCTTCTAACACGACTTCATCGTCGTCACCTGCAAACCCCAAAACAGCAAGGTGATCAAACATATGTGCTACACACCCAGGTGTGCCGATTTTTGAATCTGTTTTAGTAAACGGTAAGCGCACGTCTTTAATAGTACGATTAGGGTTATCGGTTAAACAGTCAACAATCACCATGCAATTACCCGGGCCGTAGCCTTCGTACCGTGCAGTTGAGTAATCTTCCCCTGCCCCGCCGGCTGCTTTTTCAATTGCTTTTTCGATTACGTGCGCAGGAACTTGGTCTTTTTTGGCTTTTTCAATTAAGCGGCGCAATGTTTGATTTACATCGGGGTCGGGTTCACCACTTTTGGCTGCAACGTAAATTTCTTTACCGTACTTTGAATTTACTTTAGTTTTTGCGTTGGCGGTTTTAGCCATCGAACTTTTGCGGACTTCAAATGCTCTGCCCATCTTGTGCCTCTATTGAATACGTTCTGTTTTTGATATTTTACCAATTCAAAGCGTATTGGGCTAGTGGTTCAACATGTTATGCTGTGCAAAAGCAGCGGGGTATTAATTTAAATAATACCCGTTATGCTATTAGCGAAATGAAATACAGTGCAATTTAACATAATTAGGGTCTGTTAACCTTTGCGGATTGCTATTTGTTCAAACTAGGGGCAATTTAATCGCGGCGCGAGGTTTGTAACCTAGTGGGCTAAGTCAAAACCGAGCAAAGCTTCCGCGTCCTGCTCACGCCCCTTACCTACATCCATGTAGGCAACAAAGAGTTAATTGCCCCTAGGCAGAACCCTTCGGGCAGCGCCTGTTTGGCATTGCTGCTGCGTTATCGCCTATTTATGGGGAGTAACCACACCACATAGGCTCTGCCTTGCCTAAATACCAAACAGACTGCTGCAAATTCAACCTTGAAAGGTCAACAGACCCCAATCTTTTCAGCGTAACTTTCAACTAACGACACTAATTCATCAAAAGCATGAATCACAAAGTCGGCTTGCTCGGCATACGCAGGGGTTACATCGGGAGCATATAAACAGGCTCGCATTTTTGCATTATGGGCCGCTTGTATATCATATAAATAATCACCAACGTAAATAACGTTATCAACGGGCATGGACCACTGCCTTGCGATCATTAATAAAGCACTCGGATCGGGTTTGGCTGGCGCTTCAGTTCGAGTGAGTACCGTTTCTATTGGCAATGGGTTGTGTTGCAACTTTAGTGTGGCCGCTTTATCAAAATTACGAGTCACAATAGCCATAGGAATATTCTTTGCTCGCAGAGCGTTAACAGCTTCAACAACGCCGGGTAAAAGGGTCGCCGTTTGCGCATCAAGTAGCTCATGCTGATGCACTATATTCATCGCTTCTTCACGCATGTAGGGTGAGGGCAATTGCTCTATATATTCGAGTAGGTCTAGTTCTGCAGGGCAACCTACTTGGGCTTTAATCAATGAAAAATTTAATTCTGATGATACTAAGGTTCCGTCTAAATCAAAAATAACACCTTTGATTGCCTCAATTTGCGTTTTCATTTCATTCCTTGCGCTAAGTTATTAGCTCATTTTGCTGGATTTGCTTTATATAAAAAGTATATCAATAGACAATTACAAAGAGTTCAGTCCATTGCCCTCTTAGTATAGCTCATTTGATAACACAATAGTTTGGGTTTGAATAACAACTGTTATATTGGTTTTACGATGAAGTAAATTAATGCGATCGGCTAATTTATACAGCAAAAAAGTGCGCACCTTATAAAGGTGCACAGTGGGTTAGTTAGTTTCAAATCGTGCTTCAAGCCACGTATCGTCTTGACTAAAGTTTAACGTTTTTACTTTTCCTCGCCCTTCAACATTTACCATATTGACTTGCGCAGGCCATAAATCGCGCAATGCGCCATTACTCATCTTAACACCTTCAATCTCATCGGGGATCGTCGCTTCTTGGTAAACCCAAAAGAACTTACCATCAACTTGTGCACCCACATAATTAAGTGTGAGCGGCTCACCCGTTAAGGTTTGCAAAGCAACATGAGATTCAACATATTTAGCAAAGCGTTTTTGGTCACGCTTGTTATTGATGATATCCACTTTGCCTTGAAATAAACTGCCAACAGCATGCTCTGTGTCATGTAAGTAAAAGCGATGCATTAATTCAATATTGTGAGTTCGTTGATTAAATAACACCGTGGTAACGGATGATTTTAATTGATGCGCCATACTCGGCGCAGCAATTAAAAAGCAAACAATAATAAGCAAAAATCGCATTATTATTGGTCCTCTTCGTTATTTTTTTCGTCTTTTTTCAGCTCAGTTTTAATATCCTGCATGATATCGCGGCTTACTTTTGCTTTACTCTTTTCACGTTTGTAGACTTCAATACGCGAAGGAATAATACGACGTGGGTAGTGATTATTTTCTACATTCACATCTGCCGTTTCCCAACCCGGATCAACGGTTACTGAGGTGAGCGGTTTGTTTTTGTCGGTAATAATCAGTTTTTGTACGTTTTTGTGGTTACGACGCCAAATTTCTGCAGGAATGTAACGCTCTTCTTTAGTGCCATCTTCATAAGTTAGCTCTAAAAGAATCGGCATCACTAGGCCGCCTAGATTTGAAAACTCCATAACATAGTAGTTTTTGTCTTCTTCTAATGCGCGATCGAGTGTTTTACGCTCCCACGGTTTTAAGCCTTTTAAAAATTTGTTGTACGAATTACGCTCTTTATTAGTAACCGTAAAGCGATCGTTTTCGTCATAAAAATCGGTTACATCTGGATTTTTCTCAACCCAGGTTTTTTTACCTTCGGCTCGATTACGCTCAACAAATAATGAACTTGGCTTATTCGCTTCAATATCACGTAAACGATTAAAGTCGATATCAGGGTTTTTTGTGTCTAACCGTAATTGATATACTTTATCAAGCGAGATATCAACATGGTCTGTTGTGTAAAACCAACCACGCCAGAACCAATCTAAATCAACACCTGACGCTTCTTCCATAGTACGGAAAAAATCAGCTGGAGTAGGGCGCTTATATTTCCAGCGCTGAGCATATTCTTTAAACGCAAAATCAAATAATTCACGACCTAAAATAACTTCACGTAAAATATTTAATGCCGCGGCTGGTTTAGTATAGGCATTAGGCCCTAAACGAAGCACACTGTCTGATTGCGTCATAATTGGCACTTGAGTTTCAGACTTCATGTACGCCACAATATCACGTGGCTCAACACCCCAAGGAATGGTTGGATCCCATTCACGCCCAGCAACACCATCTAAAAAGCTATTTAAACCTTCATCCATCCAGGTCCACTGACGCTCATCTGAGTTTACAATCATAGGGAAATAAATATGCCCCACTTCGTGGATAACAACCCCGATTAAAAAGCGCTTTTCTGCTTGAGAATAAGTACGCGTGCCATCGTCTTGTAAATCTGTACGTGGACCATTAAAAGTGATCATTGGGTATTCCATACCCCCTACAGGACCATTGACTGACTGTGCAGTTGGGTACGGGTAATCAAATGAGTATTTTGAATATACTTCCATGGTATGTACCACAGATTCAGTTGAATATTTCTTCCATAAATCGCCACCTTCTTTAGGGAAAAACGACATAGCCATAACCAGTGGTTGCTCATTCCCCCCTTGTTGGTAACCTTTAGCATCCCACATAAATTTACGTGACGACGCCCATGCAAAATCACGAACGTTTTCAGCTTTAAAATGCCACGTTTTTGTTTTGTCTGTACCGGCTTTTTCGTTTTCGAGCGCTTCTTCTTCAGTAACTACAAATACAGGACGTTTTGCTGTTTCAGCTTTTTTTAAACGCTTGCGCTGAGTACTGGTTAAAACTGAGCTAGGGTTATCAAGCTTACCGGTTGCCGATACAATATGATCTGCAGGAACCGTAATTTCAACGTCGTAGTCGCCAAATTCCAAGGTGAATTCACCGCTACCTAGAAATGGTTTGTTGGTCCATGCTTCGTAATCAGTATACGCTGCTAAACGAGGGAACCACTGTGCCACTAGGAAAATATCGTTACCGTCTTCTTCAAAGTGTTCATAACCTGCACGTGCACCTACCGCATCTTCTTCAACCAAGTTAAACGCGAAGTCCATGCTAAACTCAACATCTTTACCCGGTTTAAGTGGCGTGTTTAAATCTATACGCATTAGAGTATCAACAACTGTTACACGCAGCGCTTTACCATCTTCATCTTTAACATTGCTAATGGTGTAACCCAGCTCGTTGTCGTTCATAAACTGCTGACGACGTAAATCACCTAAGCTTAATTTAGCAGGCTTGGCATCAGGTTCGTTTTGTAGGGTACTTTTAAAAGTTTGCGTGGTTTCTGCAATCGAGTCATTTTTAAAAATGTTTTGATCAAGCTGTAGCCATAAATATTTAAGCGTATGCGGTGAGTTATTTTTATATTCAATTGTTTGACTCCCCGTTAAACGACGCTTTTGCTCATCAAGCTTTACATCAATATCGTAATCAACGCGTTGTTGCCAGTAATTTTCTGCCGGTGCACCTGCGGCACTGCGGTAAACATTAGGGGTAGGCAAAGCTTCATCTAGTTGACGAAACTTATCAACATAACTGCCTTTAGTCTGTTCAACAGATGAGGCCATCACAGAGCTCGCCATTGCCAAAGGCAATACAAACGCACTCAATGTAAATAAATTTTTCTTCATTGTTAATCCTGATCGATTTTAGTGACGCTACTGTGACAAATTTACAGCTAAGCTTCAATAAAATAGCGATAAAACCCTACTTTTATAGGGTGATATTCCACACCTTTATGTAAATATAAAAAACACTGTTTTACACAACAACATTTAACTAAATTGTTTAGCAATTTACATAAAAAACTAAGCTGTAAAGGGGGTTTACAAAATAGGCTGAGTATCACTAAAAGTAGAGATAAAATGAAAAAACACAGCTATTTTCATTAAAAATACTAAAAAACGCAGTTTTAGGTTGATCTTTACTATGGTTTGTAATTAGAATCGCCCACTTTTTTAATTTGAGGGTACTTTTTTAGTGTTTCTCTCAAATATTTTTTGTTCTAACTAGTCGTATTAAGTGTGGTGAGTTTATGGATTTTTATGTCCTAAAAAAGCAGCAAAAACTAATTGCAATACCAGCAGACGTGCAAAGTTGTAAGCAGTATATTAACTCAGGCTACCTGTATATTGATAAAGTAGCTGCTTGTAATGAAACAAACGCACTAGCAGTATTACAGGCCAAAAAAGCGAAGGCATTAAAGTGGCCTTTAACAATTGCGCTCGCAGCTTTGCCGGTTATTTTTATTGCTTGGTATACTTTAACCTAAAGCGATACTTGCATCTTTAATTGCCTTGGGTATATTGGCGCTCTTATGGTTTTTTAAGAGCGCAAAATGAAAGTTCTTCACACTTCAGACTGGCACTTAGGTCAGCAATTTTATGAACATGATCGCCGTCATGAACATCATGCTTTTTTCTCTTGGTTATTAACCACCCTCGTTAGCCAACAAATCGATTTATTGCTTGTTGCGGGCGATATTTATCATACTGCCACCCCCAGTGCTAGCGCCGAAAACCAACTCTATCAATTTATAAAAAATGCCAAAGCACAGTGCCCACAATTACATGTGGTCATAATTGCCGGCAATCATGACTCTGCTAATCGTATTTTGGCTGCTCAGCCCTTATTAGCCCAGTTTGATACCCATGTTGTAGGCCGGTTTGATCCCGCCAATCCAAATGACGTGGTAATAACAATTAATAATAACGACAAACACGCTGTAGTAATCGCTATGCCGTTTTTACGAACCAGCGATATAAGTACGCTTAGCCAGAGCGAGAATGGCCCTAGTTACGCACAAGGCGTTGCTAAAGCTTACCAACTGGCACTTGAACATGCATTAACGCTTACCAATGAAAGTACGCCTTTAATTGTTATGGGTCACTTGCATGCCAAAGGTGGAAATATTTCTGGTGATTCTGAGCGTAACTTAGTCATTGGCGGTGAAGAAGCCATTTCGGCGTCGGTATTTGGTTCAAAAGCCAATTACGTAGCGCTAGGGCATTTACACAAAGCGCAGTTAGTGGCTAAAAATGAGCACATTCGCTACAGCGGTACACCTATTCCAATGTCGTTTTCAGAAAGGAAATATACCCATCAAGTCAACGTGGTTGAGTTTAACGTACAAAAAGACCAACCGCTAAGCACCACTGTAAACCCCCTTTACATTCCTAGGCTCGCTGAAGTAATTGTATTACCCGAGGGGGAGTGCGTCCCTTTAGCCAAGCTATGCGAGCAAATAAAAGCACTCGATACACAACAATACGAAATAGCGCCATATTTACGAGTAAAGCTAAAATCCAGTGATATCGATACCACTTTTCGTGAACAAATTGAACAAGCACTAAAAGGCAAGCAGGTTAACTTTTGTGGTATAGAACGGGTACGCGATCAGCAAGTGAATAATTCTTCAGAAACGGTATTTGAGGATTTAAGCTTTGTGGAAATGCTCAACCCAATTAATTTGCTCGAACAAGCCTTTAATAACGACAAAGATATGGCTGGCGAAACTGTTCCCAGTGAATTAAAAGCACTATTAACCGACGTTATTGATGAACTTGAACAGGAGCAGCTACTATGAAAATAACCGCCGTGCGTATTCATAACTTAGCCTCCATTGCTGATGCCGAAATCGACTTTTTAGCATCCCCACTCAAAGACGCAGGTTTATTTGCTATTACAGGTGACACCGGCGCGGGAAAAAGTACCGTACTTGATGCCATTTGTTTAGCGCTTTATACGAAAACTGCTCGTTTGAAAGGCGACAAAGGTAACCTAATTGATTTTAACGGCGACAACATAAAGCTTAACGATGCCCGCAATTTATTGCGCCGTGGGAAATGGGAAGGCTATGCGGAAGTGGACTTTAGCGGGCAAGATCAGCAACTTTATAGAGCACGCTACAGTATTCAACGCACGCATAAAAAAGTAACCGGCAAACTAAAAGTGGCAGAGCATACTTTGCATAGCTTACCGGATGAAAGCTTAATTGCCGACAAAAGTACCACCATAAAAGCCATTGAAAATAAAATAGGCCTCACTTTTGAGCAATTCTCCCGTGCAGTGCTACTAGCACAACATGAGTTTGCCGCCTTTTTAAAAGCCACCGGCGATGAGCGCGCACAACTTTTAGAGTGCCTTACTGGCACCGATAAATTTAGTCGAATTGGCCAACGTATATTTGAGCGCAATAAAGCAGTTAAAGATAAATTTGAATTACTAACAGCTAGCTTAGCCAGTTATGCGTTATTGTCTGATGAAGAGCTAAGTGAGAAAAAGCACACTCTTGATGAACTTAAAAAACAAACTGAACACATAAAAACAACGTTGGCCAGCACAGAGCAGGGTGTTAATTGGTATAAACAAGCACACAGTTTAGAGCAAGCATTAACAGAGGCTCAACAAAACGAGCAACAAGCAAGTGATGCACTAAATGCGGTTAAAGCACAAACTGAGCAAGCAAAACAAGCACAAAGTGCGCTTGAAATTAAAGATAATCGCCAACGCTTTAAAAGCTTAACGGTGCAAAACAGCCAGTTAAATTCGCAAATAAAGGAATTAAACGCGCTGGATCATGCCGCGCTTATTAATGAACAAGCAAGTAAGGTTAAAAAACAACAAAGCGAATTAGCAACAGCAAAACAACAACAACAAACAGCTGAACCAGTCATAACAAAAGCACGTGAGCTCGACAGTCAATTAGCTATTTTTACGCAAAGTATAACAAGCCTGATACAACAAAGAGCCAAAGAGCAGCAACAATTAAACGAGTTACAACAGCAGCTACAACAAAATAATCTCAGCGTGGAGCAGGCAACAACACAAAGCACTCACCATCAGCAGTGGTTACAAGAAAACAATCAACTAAAGCCATTGGCCACTGATTGGAACTATTTTAATCACAGCTTTAAGCAGTTTTTTAATACCACAACGCAATTAAAAACACTCGAGCAACAAAAGCAAACTATTACTTTGCAGCTAAGCACTCTCGCTACCAAGCTCAACGAGCAAAATAAACAGTTAGAACATGCAGAGCACGCACTAAGCACTGAACAACAAAATCTAAATAAGCTCACCCAACACCAAGAGCAATTCAATATTGAGCAGTGTGATAATCAGCTTAAAAATATTGATTATTTAAAAGAGCAACGAGCGCGTTATAAGCAATTTAATCAAGAACTAAAGCACACAGTGCAGCAACAAAGTATTACAGCAGAAAAGCTAACTCAGAGTGAACAAACTAACATCACACTGCGTGAGCAATTAAGCAGAAAAGAGCAAGCACTTAAACACGCCGAGCAATCGCTTAATCAAGCACGGCTGCGTGCGAGTGAACATGTTGAACATTTACGCGCACAACTACTGCCTAATGAGGCATGTGCGGTTTGTGGAGCCACTGAGCATCCGTTTGCAAATAATCAAAGCCAACCTTTTAATAACTTAATAACCGACTTTGAAAATACTTATACTGGCGCTAAGCAGCAGCACTTAGATGCACAAACCCAGCTACATCAACATCAAACGCAGCATGCTGTTTTAGTCGCAGAGCATAAGCAGCAAAGCCAAGCGATTGCTGATGCCCAAGCCAAAATGTTAGACATTAAAAACACCATGCAAGCGGCTAAAACAGATCTTAATGACTTGAGCGTTGAGCAGCTTGATGACACCCATAAACAATTAAGCGAGCAAAAAGCGCAGTACTTTTCAGCACAAAAACAACAAAACCAGTTGCAAGAAACGGTTAACCAACTGCAAAACACGGTTAAAAAAGAACAGACTGCTCAGCAACAATTAAATACCCAGCATGTTGAACTGAACAATCAGCTCACCATGCTTAATAATAAGCACCAGGAATTGCTGAGCCAACGCGAAGCACTTATAAGTGAGCTGAATTCTCATTTTGAAAACAGTCAATTTTGGCAAACATTGCAAACCGGCGCGTTAACGCTAAGCGAGCTAGGTGAGCAAGTAGAGCAGTATCAACATCAGCAACTACAACTTGAGCAAACTCAAAAGCAATTAGACAGCGCTAATTTACAGCTGCAGCAACTAACTCCCCTTATTACTAAAGCTGAGCAGCAAATTAGCACGCTCAACGACGATTTAACCCAGGCACAGCAACAACACAACAATACCCAGCAACAGCGCTTAGCGTTATTCGATAACCAAACGATTAGCGCTGATGACTACCAGGCTCAGCTGAATAGACAAGTAGAGCAGTGCCAGAGTGAATTAAATCAGAGTCAACAGGCACACGATAGCGCCGTAAAACAGCGCGATGAGCACGCTATTACGCTTAAAAACCTTGAGCAGCGCTTCGCCGATAACAGCCAAGAGCTAACCACACTTGAAACACGCTATAGTGCTTGGTTTGAAGAGTTTAGCGCGCTTTATGCTGATATTAGCCATCAGCAAATCGAGATGCTACTGGCTATAAGTAATGACGATATTAAAGAGCAGCTAAAGCATAGCGAGCAGTTATCTCAAGCATTAGTTGATGCTCATGCCGCGCTAAAACAACAGCAAAATGCCAATGAGCAGCATCAGCAAAATAATAAGCCAGCACACAGCGAAGCACAGTTAATTGAGCAACAAACTCAATTAACTGTGCAGCAAACACAATTACACAATAACTTACTTACGATTAATACTGCCATCGAGCAGCACAACCAAAATGCAAAAGCTCTTGAGGGCAAACAGGCTGAGCTAAGCAAGCTTAAACAACAAGTAGAACAATGGCATTTACTTAATAAAGTGCTCGGTGATGCAACCGGCAAAACAATGCGTAATTTAGCGCAAACACAAACACTAAAAATATTGCTACATTATGCTAATAGCCATTTAAAAACGCTGAATAAGCGTTACGAACTCACAGCAATAGCTGATTCACTTGATATAGCGATTATTGACCGCGATATGGCCGATGAACAACGTTCTGTAAACACACTCTCTGGCGGAGAGTCGTTTTTAGTATCGTTGGCACTTGCATTAGGGCTGGCCTCTTTATCTTCAAACAAAGTGCAAATTAACTCGTTATTTGTTGACGAAGGCTTTGGTACACTAGATAGTGAAACACTTAGTATTGCAATGGACGCGCTAGATTCACTGCAAGCGCAAGGTAGAAAGGTCGGTGTGATTTCACATGTAAGTGAAATGAGCGAACGCGTTGCAACGCAAATTCATGTCGCTAAAAAACCGGGTGGATACTCCACCATAAACGTAATTTAAGGAAATAGTATGCCCACTTTTACAGGCGAAGAAGCACAAGAGTATGATAACCGTATTACCCGTTTAGTCCCAGGTTACGAGCTATTACATCAACTAACCAACGCACAGCTAAGCGCTACGTTAACTGATAACGCCCATATTTTAGTGGTAGGCGCAGGTACAGGTAAAGAAATCGCAGCGCTGGCGAATCTTAATTCTACATGGCAGTTTACCGCTCAAGATACCTCGGCCGACATGTTAGCCATTGCTAAGCAACGCTTTATAGAGCAAGGTATTGATGCACGTATCAGCATTGAGTGCCAACCAGTAGATAAATTAAAAGTTAAAGCCGACGCGGTATTATGTTTATTGGTGATGCATTTTGTTGAAGATAACGGCGATAAGAAGCAGTTATTAAAGGGGATTAAAAATAATCTTAAAAAATCTGCACCAGTATTTATTGCTGATTTAATGCGCCCAGAAACCCCGTTTGAACGAGAGGCACAACTTAATACATGCAAAGAGCTTGGCCTTAGTGAAGCAGGAAAAACGCAAATGGCACATAACTTAGAGCGTGAGTTTTACCCGCTTGATCGGATGCGTTTTAGTGAGTTACTTAATGAATGTGGCTTTGGCATTCCAAAACTGTACTTTAAAGCACTTGGTTTTAGTGGGTACGTGGTATAAATTTTTTGCAAAAAAAAAGCTAATATCGTATTGATATTAGCTTTATCGCTTAACGTTAGTTTAGCGTGGTGAGTGCGCTTTAAAGCCCACTCCCTTTAAATTAGATGCAAACGATGTTTTCAGCTTGCGGGCCTTTTTGACCTTGAGTTACGCTGAACTGTACTTTTTGGCCTTCAGCTAAAGTTTTGAAACCGTCGCCTGAGATTGCGCTGAAATGTGCGAAAACGTCTGGGCCAGACTCTTGCTCAATAAAACCAAAACCTTTAGCTTCGTTGAAAAATTTTACAGTACCAGTAGTTGTATTAGACATAATAATATCCTAAAAAAATAAATAAAAAATTGCCTTAAAATAGGCGTTTAACAGGAAGAAAACAAACATTTAACTTGAGGATATCGCGAAGGATTATTACTAATAACAACGTGGTACTTACAAATAAACTGGGCTTTCTATCAACCCGATGGCAAGCAGAATAACAGCAATACAGTTTATAACAAGCTTTATTTATACTTTATTTTTATATACAACTGTAAAGCCTCTCATAATAGGCTTTACAGCGTCATCGGCTTAACTTTTTAAACTTCGTGTTAAAACGTAACCTGTTAAAAGTGCAAATTACGCGCTCTTACAATATCTTTCATTACAATGGTTGAGGTTAAACGTTGTACACCTGGTAGGGCTGATAGCTTGTCATCGTAGAGTTGTTGGAACGCGGCTAAATCTTTAGTAACGACATGTAACAGGTAATCAGGTGTACCGAATAGCCGCTGAGCATTGGTGATCTGAGGAATAGCATCCACTGCTTGCTCTAATTTGCTTAACGACACTTTATCGCCCTCTTTAATAGTAATAAATACTAACGCAGAAAAGTTTAAACCCACTTTCTCAGGTGATATTTCGGCGCGGTAACCCACAATTGCTTTGCTTTTCTCAAGTTCTTTAACACGGCGGTGACAGGGCGACACGCTTAGCCCAACACGATCAGCCAATTCAGAGAGGGTAAGTCTGCCATCGACTTGTAATTCGGCAAGAATTTTCCTATCCATGGTATCCATAGTTGATTATTTCCTAAAATGAACGCTTATATTAGTAAAATACAGTAACTTTTACTCATCAGAAAGAAATAAAATAGCTACTCACTTATTTTAGGTTATAGCGCTATGGATATTAATATTATTTTTTCTTTTTGGCTGGTATCAATTTTGTTTGTTCTCACCCCTGGTGCAGATTGGGCTTATACAATTAGTGCAGGAATAGCAGGCGATAAAATTGTTCCTGCGGTGTCAGGGTTAATACTTGGGCATTTAATGGCCAGTTTAATTGTGGTGGTAGGGTTAGGTGCGCTATTAGCATCGCATGCTATTTTTATAAAGCTGTTAACCTTGTTCGGCGCTTTATACATAATTTGGATTGCTACATCACTGTACCGATTTCCTCCTATGCCTGCAGCCTATAACGATGGCCAACAACACACCTCAGACACCCCTCTAAAGTGGATGAGAAAGGGTTTTATTATTAGTGGTTTAAACCCTAAAGTAATGCTGTTATTTTTAGCCTTGTTACCACAGTTTGTGTTGCCAACTTTATCGTTTTCTATCACTGAACAATTGCTGGTACTGAGTGTAATTCATTTAGTAGGTTGTGCGTTGGTGTATTGGTTAATAGGGATAAGTGCCAGAAAAATCCTTAGTAACAATCCCGCATTGTCGCTTAAGTTTGGGCGTGCATCGGCATGTGTACTGTTTATTTTGGGCTCACTAATGCTAGTTGATAGCGCACAAAAACTAACTCACGTCGTGTAACAGTAGCAAAAAAGAAAGTGGCTTATCTTAGCTGAGCCACTAATTCACTCAAACGGGCAATTTTAATATTACTCAGCTGCCTATAATCAAAATAGGGGCACACAATAATATTCTGGCTTTTATCTATAGCAAACTCATCATCAAGCCAATCAAATTGGGCGTTTAATTTACCTTGTTGTATTAAGTTTTTAGCGTGAGTTCGCCCAGCAATAATGTGCAACTGGTTTTTACTCTCAGTAAGCACCGGTGTGCTAAATAGTAATGCAGTCCCGCTATGCTGTTGTAACAACAGCTCATCTCGATATGCTTGCCAGCTTACTGCTTGTTTAGCAAATGAGTAATGCTCGCTTGGCAGCGCAAATAACACTTTGGCGTACACATTAAAGACTTTTCGCCAGCCATTGCCACAGTGCTGATTTATGCTATTTATTTGCCCACTAGCCACAGGCTCTAACTGCGCAAGTGCTTCAAAGTAAGGCATAGGTGGGGCTTTTGCTACATACACGCCAACTCTAAATGAATTATCACCTAACCCTATTAACTGGCTGCTCACCTTAACTACTCTTATTTTGCGCTAAAATACGATCAAGGTTGTTAGCAAAGTTTTGTCTGTCACTTTGGCTCAATGGAGGCGGCCCACCACTCATTTCTACGCCACTTGAGCGCATAGTATCCATAAAATCACGTACATTTAGTAAAGAGCGAATGTTTTCAGGAGTGTAAAGCTCACCGCGCGGATTAAGCGCTTGGCCGCCGTTATCAATCACTTCGCTAGCTAGCGGGATATCTCCAGTGATCACTAAATCACCCTTTTCAATTCGTTTAACTATTTCATCATCAGCAACATCAAACCCTGATGACACTTGTAGTCGACTAATAAATTTTGACGGTGGAATGCGCATGGCATGATTTGCAACCAGTATAGTTTCTGTTTGCGTACGCTCTGCAGCTCTAAATAAGATTTCTTTTATTACCACCGGACAAGCGTCAGCATCAACCCAAATTTTCATGCTAAATTCTTTAAATTGCTTTAGTATTAGAGCGATCCTATAGCAATTTCTAAAGAAAAGGAAACAACATGAAGCTCGCTTTTAAAACCGCATTATTTATTACCGCTATGTTTTTACTCAGTGCCTGTACCAGCGCACCGGAAGGAATAACCCCTGTTAAAAACTTTGATTTAGAAAAGTACCAAGGCAAGTGGTATGAGATAGCACGATTAGACCACTCTTTTGAACAAGGTATGGAGCAAGTAACAGCCACTTATTCAATTAACGATGATGGAACAGTAAAGGTATTAAACAAAGGGTTTATTAGTGAAGAGCAGCTGTGGGACCAAGCTGAAGGCATAGCTAAATTTGTTGAAAATGCCGATACAGGGCATTTTAAAGTATCTTTTTTTGGCCCATTTTATGGCGCCTATATTATTTTTGAACTTGACCAGCCTGATTATCAGTATGCGTTTATTACCAGTTATAGTAAAGATTACTTGTGGTTTTTATCACGCACACCAACAGTAAGCAAAGAGCTTAAGCAGCACTTTTTAAGCCAAGTAAAGGCGCTTGGTTTTGCAACTGACGAAATTATTTGGGTAAATCAAAAAGCGCTGTAAAGGGGGTTTACAAGTTGAATTGATAAATAGTCTAAGCTGTAATAAAACGATCACCTTACTGTAAGGTAAGTTAAATAAAGCAAGACTATAGTGACTGCATCTGCAAAGAAACAAGCAGGTGAAGACATAATGACAATCCCCCTTTTTAATTGGCAAGCCTGATGGCTTGCCATTTTTTTACGCAATTTAGCCTGTTTTTTTGGGATCAGGTTTTTACTAACTAAAGCCCATTAAAACCAAAAAATAACGTACTCATGGCCAATATTACTAATATGAGTAAGTTAAAAAGTTTAGTTAACCTCACCAAAAAGCTATAAAAAGTCATTACAATTAAAGCACTTAACGTCATATAGCCACAAAATTGCAAACCACCATAACCTTGTAATTCGTTAACACATAACAGCAAACTTAGTAAAATACTGATCCAAGCAACACTCAATAAAACCAAACGCTGCTGTTGAGTGGGGCGCTTATTAAAAACATCCTTAAAATGATTAAATTTAGCCAGCGCAAAGCAGTTAAAAGCCACCAAACATAAGCTAAAAGGAAGCAAGACAATCATACTTTTTGCTCCTGAGTATTTATTGGAGTTGGTTTTTTAGCTTGCAGAGCAGTACGTAATTTTTCGGTTTGTAACAAAAACAGCAAACCAAACGCTAGAAAAAGACTATCAAACATAAATAATGCCCACTGCTCGTGACGCAAATAACTGATTATATTACCTTGTGTTGTTAGCGCATTAACAAGTGGCACACTAAAGCAAGCAATGCTGTTTATGGCAGCCATCACACACCACTGCAACTTGTCACGCTTTACAAAGGCAATGATGAACACACATAGCCAAGTTAAAAAGAAAGCGAGTATTTCTTTATCCGCGCGCTCAGCAACCTGTTTACTGAGTAAACGATTAGCCAAAAAGAAAGCCGATGTAGCCAAGGGTAGTCCCATCAATGTTCCTAGATTTAACCCTTCAACTAGCTTTAGCCCCCAAGATGGTTGAGTATTTTTTTTCATTCTTTCGCGTAAGCGCTTAGCCCACATTATGCAGCCTGTCGCTATCATTATGCAGCCGGCAATGCCGCCTAAAAAATATAAAACACGTAATAATGGTTCTGCTAAACGCCCAGTATGCATTGAGTTTAATGATTCATATAGCGCCTTACTGCCAGTGAGTTCATCATCAGTTTGAGCAACAAGCTCACCACTCGCTCCGCTAAAAATTAAACGGGGTGATTGATCCCTTAATGTTTTTCCAGGGCTCACTAAAACCATAATAGTTGCAGCAGCTTTATTCGGCTTATTAATAATTACCCGAGTTATATCAGCCTCAGGCCACTTAGTATAAACCTGATCTAAAACAGTGCTGATAGGCACTAACGGTGCGGTACCTTGCAATGATTCTGTTACAGGACTACTTGGCGAAACATCATTGAAAAAACCACGTATTCCATTTTCATAAACGGTTTGCGCGGGGTAGGGAAATATCATGAATATCAGAGTAATAATGCCGGTATAGGTAATCATTAAATGAAACGGTAAGGCAAATACAGAACTTAAATTATGTACATCTAACCAGCTACGACTGCCTTTATTAGCTCTAAAAACAAACATATCTTTAAAAATTCGTTTATGAATTACTATCCCTGATATCAATGCAATAAGCATAAACAAGCTTGCAAAACACACAATCCAACGCGCTGTTTTTACATCAATATAATGTAAATCAAAATGCAGGCGATAAAAGAAATTTCCCCCTCGGGTATCTGTAAAAGGAGCTAAAGGCTGCATATTATTTGGATCTAAACGGGTATTTTCAAAAGAGGCTCTGCGCTGCTCAGGCTCTTTTGGCTTAGCATAACCATACGTTAAGTAGGGTACACGCTCTTCAGGAAGTGTTATACGCCAATTAGGGGCATTAGGTGCTTGGGTATTTAAATACTCAACGCCACTTATTATTTGTTGCTTTTGCGCGCCAATACGGTCTGTCTGCTGCTCAATATTATGAATACTTGGCTGATTCCATAAACTAACTTCATCTCTAAAAAAGCTGATGGTGCCTGCAAAAAATATTAAATACAGTAACCAACACACGAGTAAACCTACCCATGTATGTAACCAGGTCATTGAGCGAAAAAAACTCCCTTTCATAACCATCCCTTCATTAACGACAATATAAAAAATTGCACTGCAATACTTAGTAAAATACTGATCCAAACTGTTTTTAACGACTGAAGATAAAAACTATAAATAAACACCAGTGCATAAATTAAAATACTCGCAGACACACTTAAAAGAACCGCGTCAACTTTAGAGACCGGCACCACAACACTTAACAGCGACACACTGACGGCAGTAAAAAAATACCCGCCCACAATGGCGATAAAAAAACGCGATAAAACCGCTAATTCATAGTTAAAGCGCTGCATAAATTGCCATAACATAGAAAAAACGGGTTTGGGAAAGTCTAAAAGACGGTTAGAGGCCTGCATATACTGCAAATTCCTTTTAAACATAGCTAAAAAAGTTGGCGATATTATAACGCCAACAAATACAAAAGATAGTAATTCTTATTTGTATTTGAATGCAGTGATAAGCATTAAATTGAGTTAGTTAAATAGTGATCTGCAATTGGATTACAAATTAACTATAAAATAACCTGTATGAGTGAGTGCTTGTTCTGAATGCGTTGTTGTTGTCTACTAAATACATAAAGCCGCAGTAAATACACGTCAGTGTGTGAAATTAAAAGTTAGCTAAAGCACTCTCATGAATCAGTTTTTAAATGGCCTAACAGGAAAGTTTGATACAAGCAGCTAATAATTAAAGACCTTCTAAGCTTTAAATTTCCCTCAAATAACACTGGATCAGTATTTTACCAACAAGGGATAAAATACCACTGATATAAACCGATTTTTTACTAACTTATTACCGTAGAGGGCTAAAAAACCACCAAAAACGATGAAAAAACAGGCTTGGAAAATTAAATTTCATACTTTTAAGCCGACGTGTTAGTAAAAATCTGATCTTTGATAAATGCGGTTTAATCCGTAATGATTTTAATTGAGCAAATAACAATAGAGATGCAATGCGTAAATTATGCTCAATAAATAAACATGTCGCATAGATGTTGCAGCCACTTTATTTTACTACTTAAGCACAGGCCTCCAGCCATACAAAACTACAAAATGGTTCTGAAAGATTAAAAATATTTTATAAACATCTATATAGGCCCAACATCTATTAAGTCACTATGACTATGCCTTAAAATAACTCCCTCTAGCGTTAAAATATAATTTACATCGGTGTTATTTTTCTTGTTGCATTTTGCTGGTCAAAATTAATAACTTCATATTGCTTATCTCTTTTAAAAAGCCTTAACGTTAACAAAAGATTTCATTTTGATAACAATTGTGTTTAAATCCGAAACAATGGACTGAGATAACCCTCTAAACTAATTTGCACGGAAGTAAAAAAATAATAATTTTTAAAAATGGAAAAACTATGAATAAAAAAATCTTTGCTGCTTCCGCTTTACTAGCAATCTCATCAACTTCTTTACTTGCATCTAACCAAACTTTTCAAGCAAGTGTAAACGGTTGGACTGAGCCTACTTTTGCAGAAGATAGCGCACTGCACTTTGGTAAAATTCGCTTATCTACAAGTTCAACATGTACGATGGATAATGCTGGCGTTGTATCGGGTGACTGTGATGCGTCAGATGCAAACATTCAATTAGGTGGAATTACTGTATCTGGTTTAGCGCCAAATTCAGCAATGAATATTACTGTATCTGGAAGCACAGGCACTAACTTAACTTTTGCTCCAGTAACAACGGCTACAGATGGAACAACCAGTGTAACAACTGCTGACAATGTTGCGTCTCCTTTCACTACTGATGCAAGTGCAACAGATATTACCGTTAATGTATATGGTGATATGACCGTTGATTCTACACTGACAGCGGGCGCTGCTTACACTGTAGATTATACTGTAGATGTGTCTTTCCAATAAGACTATGAAAGCTGAGGCAATAGTAATTTACTAATTTAGTCTCAGTTTATTTTTTTGCGCAATTGCGCATTAAAAATAAAATGTGTGGAGCATCGCGCTCCACTTTTTATTATCATGTTGTTGAGTTGTCCCATGATGTTTAAACTTTTTTGTTGGGCTTCCCTTTGCCTAACTCTTTTACTACCTGAAATTTGTAGTGCCAACCTTGCGCTGTCTGAATACCGTTTATACTTCGATGGACGTACTAAAAATAATTCACTACTTATCCGCAATACCTCTAATAAAAATCTCGATTTTAAACTTGTTGTTACCCATAAAGATATGACCGAAGAAGGAGCGCTTATAGATGTTACTCCGCAACAAGTTGAAGGACGCTCTGCCAAAAACATGCTACGGTTTTCACCACGTCGCGGCACTATTGCCCCAAAAGGGATGCAAGCTATCAGAATGACCGTTCGCAAAAAAGCTGAGCTTGCTGTTGGCGAATACAGGGCGGTGCTTAAAATCATAGCCTCTGAATCACAAAACCCTGACGCTGATGGAATAAGTATTAGGCCTAAGGTTGCTTACAGCGTGCCTGTTATCGTTCGTCATGGCCAATTAGAGGCTGACTCAGAATTAATAAACCCGCAATTAATTACTCAAAATGGGCGCCCGACTCTAACATTTTGGCAAACACTCACAGGGAATCGCTCTGTGTATGGAAACTTTGAATTAGTTGATGAGAATAATTTAATGGTTGGTGAAATAGCCAATGTGGCCGTTTATACCCCTCTATCTCGTCGAAAGGTATACATCACTTTACAAGCTCCAGTGACAGGACCTTTGACACTCAATTACAAAGAAAACGAGCTTTACGGCGGTAAAATCGAGTTAGCGATCCCTATTAATATCAAATAGAAAGTGCTAAACATAAGGGCATTAGGCTGTGGTTTAGCGGCTCGCTTATTACTTTGTACATTACTGTTAATTGCACCTAAAGCAATCATCGCCAAGCAGTTACCGACTCTTTATCAATGGCCTATTGATGAGGAGGCTTTTGTGATTATAAATGTCAGGGTAAATGGGCGTTCAGTTGTCTCAGATTTAGAAGCCTACTATTCAAAATCAAATAAGTTGCTATTGCCCATAAGCGCCCTGAAATCGACTATGGGAATTAGCTTAAATGTGTCAAAAAATACACTGGTTGCTAAAGTTGACTCAAGTGAGCTGGTGCTTAATACTGAGCTTTCCTCAACTTTAGCTCCCTCAGAAAATGTTTCATTGTGGGCTGTCGATGACTACGACCACTATGTTGATTTATCTGTCATAAATACACTTTTAAATACCGACTCGCGCTTTGATTACTCACTGATGCAGGTTTCATTTTCTAGTAGCTTGCTTACTTATAATAACAGCCAAGTAACAAGTGGTATTACAAAACAAATTAAGTCCAAAGCACTGCAATACGATCACTTTATAGACGACCAATACCAAACGCTGACCTATCCGATATCTGAATATTCGTTATCAGCAAGCTATAAATCGTCTAATAATCGTTATAAGGGGCTACTCAGGCTTAATAGCTACTTTGACTTATTTCATCATCGAGCTGAACTACGATTCAACAAAAACGAAAACACCGCTAATACCTTTTTAAAAGTAACTAAAGACTTTAATTTAAGTGAACAAGATCACTCACTGGCACGCATTCACTACCAATTGGGAGATATTCAATCTCAATCAGATCAGCTTATTACTAGCTCAAATCAAGGTCGGGGATTTTATATTTCAAATGCTAACCCACATTCGGCACAAAACTTTTCAACCATTACCATTGAAGAACCCGCATTACCGGGCTGGCAAGCGGAGCTGTATCGAAATGGTCAATTTATTGCCACTACTCAAGCTAACGACGAAAATTTGGTTCGATTTACCGATGTTGAAACGTTTTACGGCAACAATATTTTTGAAATTAAACTTTTTGGCTCACAAGGCGAGCAAATCACACGTACTCAAAAATATACAATAGGACAAGACGCTCTATCGCCCGGAAAAATAAGCTATCAAGTAGAGTTTTTAGAAGCAGATAAAAGCGTTTTTAATCAATCTAATAACGCTTCAACAGCGATGAGCAATTCCTTTAAAAGCAATCTATCATATGGCATTAGTGAATTTATCACTTATGACGCTCAAGTTACTCATTTGCAAACTGACCAAGATAACAGCAGCTACCTATCATCGGGGCTAAATACACTTACAGATCACGGCAGTTACCGTTTTCTAGCCACAAAACAACTCGATGCTGGCTATGCTTATTTTGCCGGCTTTAGAGGCCTACTTTCTGATACACTTTTTAACGACATCAGTGTTAATGTTGAATACAGTGCCCTTAATGACTTTTCTAGCGCTTTATTTGTAGCACAAGAGAACTCACTCAAAAATAGGCTGTTATTGAGCCTAAATGGTCGGACTGATTTCTTTAACTCCCTTAACTGGAATATGAGATGGAGCAATGAAGTACGTGAAAATACCAACACTAGAAACCGACTCTCATTAGGTATCAATAAAAGTTATATCGGAGGAACATGGTCAAGCCAACTATTTTATGATGACGATACGAATAACCTAATAAACCGGCTTTATTCTTCAATGGATATTGCCTCTTGGAAATGGACCAACACCTTAGATTGGCAGACTAATAATGGCGCAGAACTTACTCGTTTGAGAAGTAGTTTACGTTGGCCACAAACACAAAGCACCTTCAATCAAACACAGCTGACTTATCAGTCTAACTCTGCAGCAAATACGCTTTTAAGTCATCAGTATACATACCGCCATGAGATATTTAATATACAAGTATCAGGGCAAGTCGATAATCAAGGTGATTGGCGCTTTTCTTTAGGTTTAAATGGCACATTTAGTTTTGATCATTTAGAAGCAGACTTTAACTTTGACACTCCTCGCTCATTAAATTCCGGGCAAATAGAAGTTAGTTCGTTCATAGATTGGAATGAAAATGAAATCTTTGACCAAGGCGATGAGCCAATTCAAGACGTTAATTTTACTGGCAACTACCTATGGCGAGATAAATACACCAATAATGACGGAAAGGTCTTGCTGCCAAGCAGTTACGGTGGCCAAGTTTTAGATGTTAATTTACGCTCGTTGTCTAATCCTTACTTGCAGCCCTCTTTAGGGAAAATTAAAACATTGGCTCATAGAGGTGGGCAAACCAAAGTAAACATTCCTTTAGTTGTCTACAACGAGGTTGAGGGGACTATCTATCTATCGAGCAATGAAAAGAGTAAACCTATCGCAGGACTGACGGTTGTACTTAAAGAAAAGGGCGGCGAAAAACATTATTCAACGGTCACTGAATATGATGGTTATTATTATTTTTCTAATGTTTCTCAAGGAAGTTATATTCTTGAAATAGAAAAAAATGAGCAGCTATCAGAAAACATAACCATAAAAAACCTTCCCGAGCAGATCATCACTGAAAAAAGCGGCGACACCATAATACTGCAAGACATCATTGTATACACAAATAACGCTAATACCTTAAATAAGCAACCAACAACAGCAGCTAAAGCAAACCAAAACACGCCTTATTTTGTGCAATTAGGCGTATTCAAAAAGTTTCAATCGGCACTTATTGTGGCGAATAAAATTGATAAAGCAGCCTATGCTTTGCAGTTATATAAACATGAAAACCGTGATAGCTATTACCTCGTTGCAGGCCCATATAATAATGCAGCTAAAGCACAGCAAACCATTAATGATGTTTATTCAATACCGGCGCTTCATGGCAGCTTTATGGTTGATGCAAGGCGATATGCCTCACCACAGTGGCGAAAAATAGGGGAGTGGGGCGATATGCAAACCCAAAAAACTGAGACTTACTTTTGCCAGTACGTAGCATATACCTCTGAAAAATCAGTTAATAAAAAACTGCTAAGGGAAAATCCATCACTGTTCGTAGCAAAGCAAGCAATAAAAGGTGAAGCCCATTATTTGATGCTGTCAGGGCCGCATAATGCAAAGCAAACAGCGTGTGATAAGCAAGTGGTTAAACAAATAAAAGGGCTCACCACCGCGATAAAGAAACCTTGGCACAGCATTTTTGCTATAAATCAGTAGTAAAGTACTGCACCTGTGTTTTGCCATCACTGTTTAAATGCGACTCACATTTTATTTCACAACGCGCTCCCGCGGATTCGGCAACCCAAATCGATTGCGCGCTCTTTTTAATATAACACGCAGAATACAGCGCATCTTCTTTTTGCGCAGCAACAACAAAACAGCGTTGAAAATTACCCAAAGGTAACACTTTAATTGGATAAACTTGTTCTTGTGCAATTACACCAGCACTAAACGTTTGAGATGATTTGGCATAAACAGCATACGAAATAGCGAGCATACATACCAAAGACATTAAAATAGATATTTGTTTCATATAATTAAAGCAAATTAAAAAACAATGTAGTAAGTGTAGGATAAATTAATTTTTATGTATTTATTTAGCAATTATTAGATTGAAAATAGCAATGGCCGCCTATCTAATTAGTTGAATCACCACAAGTCAATGTACTGATGTTATAATACATTTTTTTGCAAAAAGAGCGGGGCACTATGTTAACTATTTCAAACAGCGTAACCATTGATGAATGGGAAGTAGAGCTAAGCGCTATTCGCTCGCAAGGCGCTGGCGGACAAAATGTTAATAAGGTAGCCAGTGCTATACACTTACGCTTTGATATAAACCGCTCTAAATTGCCCGAGTTTTATAAAGAACGATTACTTGCTTTAAAAGATTCAAGGATCACCAAAGAAGGGGTATTGATAATTAAAGCCCAGAGCCACCGCACTCAAGAGCTCAACAGGGAAGATGCGCTTAAACGGCTAAAAGATCTAATTTTAAGCGCCACAAAGGTTAATAAGGCACGTCGTGCTACCAAACCTAGCCGTAACTCACAGCGTAAACGTATGGATAAAAAAACCAAACACGGCCAAACCAAAGCTCTCCGCGGTAATATAAAGCTGTAACTTAAGTAACCTGACTCTGGTTAAGCACATAAAAAAGGCTGCGAATGCAGCCTTTAATTTAATCATAAGTATGATGGCGGGTGACGCTAAATCGGTTTAGGATTCGATGTACTACATACACTGCGCTTAAGCTTACTGTTACTGCAACAGCCACCGAGCTAAATCGATACATGGCGCTGTATATTAAATCTTGCCCAGGGCCTAACGACTGACCAAATAAAATCCCAAAAGTGGTCAATACCCCAAACCCAACCCCCGGTGGACCACCGCCTAAAATATGAAAACGACTGAATATAAAAGACAAAATCCATAATATAGCCACCGGAAAAAGCAAAACGTCGGTATGGTTATACAAAAACAACTGCGCAACTAAAGCAGCATTACAGCCTATCAGTGTACCAATAATACGTTGCCAACTTGCGGTACCCGCAGCCTTAAAACACAACGAAAATAAAATTAAAATAGATGCCGCTTGCGCCGAAATTGAATCTTGCAAATCAAGCACCTGAAAAACCACAAACGACAAAGTCGCTACCGTGGCACATAACAACACCTCGTGACGAATACTTTCTTTATCCTTGTGCGGTACAGCGCGCATGGGCCGCGCTGTCACGTCAGGAAACAAGCCATGCATCAAGAGCGCAATAATAATAGTAATAAAAATAGCCACACCATTACTTAAAATAAGCGGGTAAATGCTACTAGCTTGATCAACATGACTGGCAAAATGTAACTGAATCGATAAACTCACCGCACCTAACGCACCAAATAAAAACGCACCACCAGAGCTCATTAAGTAAAATAACACGCAAAAACTAGCAAAAATAATGAGCGTCATTAACACCGGCAAGTGTGAAAATAAGCCCTGTAAAATAAGCACTATAAACGCACTGTAGGCAGCACTGGCAACAAATTGACGGATCACGCCTTTGTTAATACTTGGCACTAAACCGAGTAATAACATAGGGTAAACCGTAAAAAATATTCCATTTGGCCAATTCATTAACTTGCACAAAGTAAAACCAATAGTGCAGCCGCCAGCAATCCGTAGCGCTTGGCGTAAACCATTTGAATCGAGTTGTGGCGCTTGGCTAACATGTTGTGTCATTACTTGCCCCACTAATAAATGTAATGTAACCAACTAATAAAGCGGATCTGTACTGTTCCCAACCATTGACCTATAGCCGATTGTGGAAGTAACTGCACAGTGGCACGCGCACCACTGGGCATATTATTTATAAGCTGATTGTTATTTGGCAGCACTAAATGAATACGTTGACGCTGCGCATCCCGAACCCAGCGATTGCTGGTTTCGGTGGTGCTAAGTAATCCATTTGCACTAAGTTGTCCGTCACTGACACCGGCCTCAAATATTTCAATTTTTGCGTCGAAAACTTCACCAGGTCGGCTATCAAATACCACTTTTGCTAAACTGCCTGGCTGCATGTTTAATAGTGACTTTTCACGAAAATCGGCTACCAAATCTGCTTTTTTTGCTACAACCGCGAGTAATGGCTTACCCGCAACCGCATAGGAGCCCTCAAGTAACTGTAAATTAGCTACAACGCCATCACTTAAAGCACGCACTTGCGTATAAGATAAATTAAGCTCAGCTTGTGCTAACTGGTTTGCTGCATGGCGCAGTGCTAAGTTATCTTGCCCTGAATCGCCACGCGCTAAAACAGCTTCTGCCAACTGTGCTTCAAAGGCAGCTAAATTAGATTGGCTTGCTGTAAAATTTGCACGAATGCTTTCAAGCTCTTGCTCCGAAATAGAGTTTTGTTTGTAGAGTGTTTCGCCACGCTTTTTTAATAGCTGCTGCTCATGCAATTTAGCGTTAGCTGCACTTATTTGTGCCTCCAGCGCTTTTACGTTGGTATCAAGTCGTTTATTTTGCAGTTTGGCATCGTCAAGGGCAAGCTGTGCTTGTTCAAGTGCTAGTTGGTAAGTATTTTTGTCTATTTCAAATAATACATCACCCGCTTTAACCGTTTGGTTATTACTAACCAATACATCGGTAACACGGCCGTTTATTTGCGGCGATATTTGCACAACCGGATGGTAAACCCGTGCTTGTGGCGTAACCGGTAGCCATACATCGGCAACAATATAATAGAAAAATACAACAATAAAACCAACGAGCGATACTTTAACGTAGCGGGCAAATTTTTGATCGGGTGTCATACTTATTTATCTCCAGATAAGCTTGCAATACAACGCCGCGCGTTTTCTTCCATTTGCACTAAACTATGCGCCATACCATCAAGCTGCTCCGTGCTTAAACCTGCATATAAACGCTGTTTAATATCGCTTGTTAACTCTTTTAAGTGTTCTAATAACTTTATACCCTCATCGGTAAAGTACAATTTTTTACTGCGTTTATCGTGTTCATCAACTTGTCGAATAACTAGATTTTGCAGCTCTAATTGCTTAATGGTGCGCGTTAATGAGGGCATTTCAATACCTAAACTGGTCGCCAACGCTTGCTGTGTTGCCCCTAAAGGTAAATGATGTAAGTGAATCATTGCCGTCCAGCGCGACTGAGTTAAACCTAAGGGTTCAACCGCCAGTGTCACCGCTTCTCGACATAAGCGGTGCACTCGACCCATATTGCCGCATAAAGTTAAATCGAGTGTTTCATGAAAAGGAATACTGCTACTCATAGGAACTCTTACTTGTGAATATCAGCAAATTTTAGCATTAGTTAGCAGGCTAAGTAAATAATTGGCATTTTAACTTCACGTAAATAAGTATTATTTAGATAAATAGTGTACGGCAAGCTTATCTAAGAAAGTATAAAGTTTATTGTTCATCTCATCATAGTCGTGACTTAAGAGCTTTTCGGGTTGTTCAACAAAGCGGTAATTATGGGCATTGGTTAAATCATCGTTGGCAATGAGGAGGGTAACCACCTCGGTGGTCAATTCCATGTGGCATTGAAAACCAAATACTAAATCGCTATAAGCGACTATTTGCCTTGGACAACCTTCGCTATAGGCAATAATACTGGCCGTAGCAGTCAGCCCGGGCATATCGTTATGCCAATGCCCCACATTAAGCTCACTGCCAAAATGGCTAAATAACGGATGATTCAAGCCTGCATCGGTGAGGGTAATAGCAAACTTACCAATTTCCTTTTCTGGACTAGGTTGATAAGTCGCGCCTAACGCTTCACCAATTAATTGCGACCCCAAACAAACGCCTAACACCACTTTGTTTGCCGTGATCGCACTGGCAATAAAGGCTTGTTCTTTTTTACTATCAAAATAAGGGCATTCTGCAAGCGATGTAGCGGGCGATTGTGGCCCACCCATTACGATTAAAAAATCGATATCATCGGTATGCTGAGGTAAGGGTTCAGCTAAATAAATACGGGTATAAGACAACGTATGGCCATTCATTTTAGCCCAAGCTTCATAAGCGCCTGGCGCTTCAAAATGTTCATGAATAATAAAGTGAATGTGCATTGCCGTTTCCTTAAAATATTATCTGTTTAATAATACCCTAGGGTCACCGGATATAAGTGACCATGTGATATCAGCCGCTAAAAGTTAAGTAAATTAGCTGGAGAGTATTGATCAGTCAGCACCTTAGTATCACTTGGCCAGCCCTTTCCATCTTTAGTGAAAAACATACGTTTACTAATTGCCTTTATATCCACATCATAAGGGGCAAGTAATGGAGCTAGTTGCTTAACCCGCTGTGCTATTTGTTGCTCTGTAGGGGTTTTGTTATAACCGGCTAAAATAATACGGTTACTATTATTATTGGCTGTTACATTAATAAAATCGCCAAATACCGCATGATAAGTTGCCGATTCATGTTCATAAAGTTTACTTGATGAAAACGTGTTAGCAGCAACAATTCCGCCTTCGGCTAATACGCTTTTTATTTCTTCAAAAAACTCTTTTGTGAGTAGGTGCTCAGGAATGTAATCGCCATTAAACGCATCTAAAATAATCCAATCAAATTGCTGACTTTTAAGCGCCGCACGTTTAATAAAAATACGCCCATCTTGTACTTTAGTAGTTACGTTATCGGTTTCTATAAAGTTAAAATAATCGCGCGCCACTTTAATTACCGAAGGATCTATTTCAACATTTTCAATGTGTGCCTTTGGGTATAGCTCATGAATCATATTAGAAAGCGTACCGCCACCTAAACCAATAATGAGCACATTTTTAGGGTTATCAATCAGTAATAAACTAGAAAAAGCCAGCTTAGTATAATTAAATACCAGTTTTTTAGGGTCGCTAATGTACATGCAACTTTGGCTGCTTTGTCGGGTTTTTTCATCAAACTTTAAACAGCGTAAATCGCCAGTCTCTTCAACGAGTAAATTTCGATATAAAGAGCGCTCTTTATGCACAACATTACTCATACTATGAGCTGAAAATAGCAGCGCCATTATACTAATAAACAATAATTTAAGCTTGTGCATAAACGGCCTCTCGCACTTTAAGTTTATCAAAGCTAATAGCAATTAGCCCAAGCGTGCCTAACACACCAGCAAAACCTAAAATAATGGTGTTAACATCAAACGCCAGTACCATATAAAAAGAGGTAATAATGGTGCCCAGCGCACTGCCTAAGGTACTTACAAAATAAAGGCCGCCAGCCACTTGGCCGCTGCGCTCACTATTGGTAACCAGCAAACGTACAGAGTAGGGCGAGATCATGCCTAAAATAATGGTGGGTATAAAAAATAACGCGGTTGAGGCGAGTAACGAGCCGTAGCGGCTGTCTTCAATATGCGAAAAAATAAATGCCATAATTGGCTCAGCAAACAAAGCAATGGGCACCACCATAAAACTGGCAACTAAAAAGATTAACCCATATTTGGTCAACGAAGGATGACGAATAGACAGCTTCCCTCCCAGTAAATACCCGAATGATAAGCTAAGCATAAATACCGTAATAATACTGCCCCAGATATGTACGCTACTGCCAAAGTAAGGCGCTAAAATGCGCCCACCTAACAGCTCTATTCCCATAATACTAAAGCCACTGCTAAAGGCTAAAAAGTAAATTAATGCATTTGTTTTTGTTAACATTATATTATTCTTATTGTGTTATTTTCATCCATCTTAACGTGATAGCTGTATAGCCGCTAGTATAAAAATTAGACGCACACATAGAGCGCAAAAAAACATTTTGTTATAAAGTAACACATGTTATAGTTTTAGTTATAATATAACGTTACCAAAAGCATTTTATGAAGTACTCATTAATTTACTTAGCCTGCTTAAGTGCAAGCGCACAAAGCATTGCCCAAAGCCAACCAATAGAGAAAATTGCGGTTACATATAAACAAGCTTACCGAGGCGATATTCCTCAAAAGCAAATGCCACAATCAATCGAAACCCTCGATAACGCGGTGCTTGATCAAAAAGGAATAACTCAATTACAAGATGCGCTGGATTTTTCTGCCAGTATTTCACGTAAAAATAACAGTGGCGCATTGTGGGATAGCTTTTCGATTCGTGGATTATCGGGTAACGAAAACATGCCATCGGGTTACTTAATTAATGGTTTTAGCGGTGGACGCGGATTCAGCGGCCCTCGTGATGTATCAAACATTGAGTACATTGAAGTATTAAAAGGTCCAGGTTCTGCACTATACGGGCGCTCAGAGCCCGGCGGTACAGTAAATATCGTGACCAAAAAACCTCAATTTGAGCAACAGGGTGAGCTAAAGCTTAGCTTAGGTAGTGATAACTTTAATCGCGTTGAAGGTGACTATACAAACGGCATTAACGATAACACAGCATTTAGAATAAATGGCGCATGGCAAGATAGCGACAGCTACCGCGATGAGGTGTACACCCATAAAAAGGTGGTTACGCCATCTATTTATCATCAAATAAACGCTTCAACCAGTATCACTTATGAATTTGAATACGTTGATTTAGCCCAGCTATTTGACCGTGGTGTTGTTGTACTTAATGATAATTTTAATACTGTTCCTAGCTCACGCTATTTAGGCAATCCAAACGATGGTGACACGCAAGTATATTCTCGTGGTCACCAAGTAACTTTAAATCACGATATAAACAATGAATGGTCACTCGTTGTAGGCGCAAACTACCGCAGCTCTACACTAACTGGGTTTTCGTCTGATGCTGAACTTGCACCCTCGCGCCAATCATTATTCGATGATGGCCAAACACTTACCCGCCAACAGCGCTACCGCGATTATGACGTTGATGATACTAGCCTTAAATTTGAGCTAAGTGGGCATTTTGATACCGCAGGCATTACCCATCACTTATTAATAGGAGCCGACGCATACAAATACGACTTACGCACTGGACTTTATCGTTATCGCGGCGGTAATAGCACTTACACAGTTGATATTTATCAGCCGAATTATAACGTTGCTCGTCCTGAAGTAGGTTTGCTCTACGAAAACAACGAACAACAAGATGCTTATGGTATATACGTTCAAGATCAAATGGATCTGACTGATAAAATTAAGCTATTAGTTGGCCTTAGATTCGATAGCGTAGATCAAGACATTTTAGAAACCAAAAGTGGTGTGCTTTCAAGCAGTTCACAAAGTCAGGTAAGTCCACGAGTAGGCTTAGTATATGAACTAAACAACGCTGTAACCTTATACAGCAGCTACTCCGAAGGCTTTTTACCATTAAGTGGTACAGATGCAAATGGCGACCCATTTGGCTTTGAATACAGTGACTCATTTGAAGTAGGCGCTAAATTTAGCTACCAAGGCATAACGGGAACCCTAGCATTATTTGATGCCACTAAAAGTAATATGTTAGTAGCCGACCCTGTAAACGTTGGTTTTTCAGCGCCTATTGGTAGAGCAAATAGTAAAGGTGTTGAACTCGATTTAAGTACTTATATTACTGATGATACAAAGTTTAATTTATCTTACGCTTATATAGATGCCAGTACGGCAAACGACATAATAAATGCTGATTGGGGCGTGCCAATCAAAAAAGGCAGCCCATTAGTCAATGTGCCTAAAAATAACTTAAATCTAACGCTTAGCCATCAAACGGCCGTTCTTGGCAAAGAGCTAGAACTAGGTGCCAGTTATCAGTACACCAGTGAGCGATTAGGCGATGCCGCCGATTTAACATTTAACTTACCGAGCTATCAACTAGTTGGTATTTTTGGGCAGGTAAACTTGACCGAGCGCACCAAGTTAAATATCAGTGTTAACAATATTTTTGATGAAGAATATGCTCAAAGTAGCTACAACGCATTATGGGTTTACCCCGGTGCGCCTACTCAATTTAAGATGTCATTGGCATATCAATTCTAACAATTTCATAGTCCCGATTAGCTATTTTAACCCGACTTTTGTTATTTAGCTTTTCATCCAAAGCGTCTTAATGTAGTGGTTAAGGCGCTTTTTTTATTGTTTTGTATAATACATAGCAGCTGTTAACCCCCTTTACAGTTATTCTTCAATTGATATGAAGGCAATTAAAAAAGCCGTATAATTTATATACGGCTTTTGTTTTTAATTAAAACTGATAGCTTATCCGAGCCGAAACATTACGTCCTGGTTGGCTATATTGGCTAAAATCAGTGCCTTGTGATTGACCGGCAATAAGTTCAAACGGTACGTACTCTTTATCGAGTAGGTTAAGTAAACCTACATTCATTTGCCATGCTTTCCACTGATAATTTGCATATAAATCAACAACACCATAACCGTTACCTTGTGTTGTTTTATTACCATTAGTATCAAGTACTACATCAGACTGTGCCTTAGCTAAACGCCAAGCAGCGGTCCAATTAACATTGCCAAACTCAGTGCTTACTAATATAGAACCATTTAACGGGCTAATACTAGTAAGTGGCTGATCAGAGTCTTTGTTTTCACCATCTACGTAAGCAACATTGGCTTCTAATAAAATATCGTCGGTGACATACATAGCAATACCAGCTTCTACACCGCTGATCTGGGTTTCGCTAATATTTTGGTATTGGTAAAATGTTTTATTTACATTAGGAATATAAGTTGGCTCAACACCCGCAATGGTTGTTTCGATAAAGTCATCATAGGCAGCATAAAAAGTACTTAGATTTACACTAATATCGCTACTTGCGTATCTTAATCCGATCTCGAATGAGTCACTGCTTTCAGGGTCTAAATCTGCGTTTGGTAATATTTGATAAAATGGCTCAACACCATGGCTTTGATAGGCTTGGTCGTGTGGCGGTATTTTAAAGCCTCGAACATATTGCCCATACCAAGATAAATTATCGTCTACCTGATAAATCACACCCAGCTTTGGTGAGAACGCAGACTCGGTAATATCATCAAGCTCGGTGTCAGCGTATAACGCATCTTTTTTGGCTTCAAGTGCATAATAATCGTAACGAATACCCGCAACTAACGACCAATCAGTCTCGTTAAATTTAATACTGTCTTGCATATATACACCAACTAAAGAAGTATCGGCGCCAGGAAATGCTTTTTGTTTTTCATTCGTAAAATCAACAGTACCATCATTTAATACACGGGTTTTTAAGCGTGGTCGAGTAGTATCATATAAATCAATATCTACTCCATAGACAAATTCATGCTCGGTATTTTCTCCTTTAACTTCCTTACTAAATACCGCTTTTAAGCCTAAAATATCTTGCTCAAACCCGTAGTCATTATAATCGATGTAATTTCTAGCTGCGCTTATTTGGTCACTTTGTTGCTCGTATCGACTATAAGATAGTTGCCCATACCATTTATCAAATATAGCTGTTGCCATATCTGAATCATAATCGAGTGCAAATGAGATATTTGTGTCTTCGTCTTCGGTTTCTTGAATGGATGGAGTGATTACTTGCTCTGTTGTTTGATTAAAGTAATCTAAGGTATATTTAAGGGTCCGCTTTTCATCAAGTTTTTGCTCAACTTTAAGCAGTAAAGCATCAGAGCGGGCATCGTAACCTGGTAAATCTTCAACGTAGTTTTGTACTTCTTCACTATCGCGATGGCTATAAACAGCGCTAATAGCAAAGTCACCTAAATCTTTTGCTGCTGTAATATCAGCAGCAACCTGATTGCTTTGGCCTTGATAACCTAACGCTACTTTTACTAAGCTTTGTTGATCCACTAAATAATCACTCGGGTCTTTAGTTGTTATTACTACAATTCCCCCTAGTGCATCAGAACCGTATAGCGATGATGCCGCCCCTTTTGCAACTTCAACTTGTTTAACACCCGCAACATCAAAGTAGTTTCGACCCACTAAATAACCGCCGCCGCCAGCGTAGCCATCGTTTGTGCGTCTTCCATCTTTAATAAAAACAACTCTGTTGCCACCAACACCCCGTACAGTTAATGTTTGCGCGCCTGCGCCACTGCCAGTACTTGAGATACTTGGATCGTATTTAAACATAGTTTGTAAATCTACAGCGAGCTGACGCTCAATATCTTGTTCGGTAATAACCGTTACTGAGCCAGTCACATCTTCAAGCTTTTGTTCAAAACGAGAGCCACTAACCACAATATGATCGTCAATAACATTTTCGGCCAATGCGCTACCAGAGCTAATTAACAAAGAGGCTAATGCTGTAAATTTAAAAGAAAAGGGATTCATCTCCACTCCAAATGATAATAGTTATTATTTACTTTTGAATGGTACAACTAACCCAAAATAAGATCAATTGATTATGATAATCATTTTCATTTAGATTAAAGTGGTTATAATACTAAAAAATAAAATCGGAGTTTGTTATGAAGTACCTAATTTTTTTTCTGGCTTTAGCCACTCAATCAGCACTCGCGAAAGAGCGTGTGATCAGTGCTGGCGGCACATTAACTGAAATAATCTACGCACTAGAAAAACAAAATAGTTTAGTCGCGGTTGACCAATCAAGTATGTATCCGCAACAAGCAACACAGTTGCCACAGGTAGGTTACTATCGAGACCTAGCCGCTGAGGGAGTGCTTTCAATGCGCCCAACTACGTTACTTGCACTTGAAGGTGCAGGAAGAGAGCAGGCGCTCAAGCAAATAGAAGCGACCGGAGTGAAGGTTATTCACTATAAAAAACCGACTTCTGTAAATGAACTGCTTGCGCTAATTAAGCACCTTGGTAGTGATTTAGATGCAAACCTAAAAGCTCAAAACCTAATTACTAAAATAAAAAAATCGTTACCTACTAAAGCAAAAACACAGACTCATAACGCTTTGTTTTTACTTTCAGCTAATGAGCGTGGGCTCGTCGCAGCAGGACAAGAAACGGTGCCCAACTTGCTGTTTAATTATGCGGGCATTACCAATATAGCTGCTACGCATACAGGCTTTAAAGCAATTAACAGTGAAGTACTGGCTGTAAGTCAGCCCGATTTTTTAGTGGCGCCAGCGCATGTTGTGCAAAGCCTTGGTGGGAAACAAGCCTTTTGTAAACAGCCTACACTTCGTTTATTAAAAGCAGCGCAAGAGTGTCAATTACTGGTCATGGACAGCTTACTTTCACTGGGCATGTCGCCGCGTATTGCAACCGCGATTCAAGCATTGCATGAGTATAAAACACGCTTATGAGCACGTTAACTTTGAATCGTTTTAACGCCATAACACTGAGTAATCCGCATAAGTGGATGCTATTAAGTTATGGCTGCATTTTTGCTTTAGCATTACTTAGCATAGGCTATGGAGCCGCAGGATGGGATTGGCGTTTAACTATTGCATGGCTAGCCCCTGAGCATTTTAGTCAATTTGATGCGCTACAAATCAATGTGGTTACACAAATACGCCTGCCTCGTTTTGTTCTTGCAGTGATGGTGGGTTTAGTACTTGCGCAAACAGGGGCTGCAACTCAAGCGCTGTGCCGTAACCCGCTTGCCGATCCCTCTATTATTGGTATAAGCGCAGGCGCTGCAATGGTCGCGGTTGCTTTTATCGCCCTTAGTGCACAATTTAATTTTAACGCCCAACACTACTTACCTTATGCCTCATTTTTGGGCGCACTATCAGTAACGTCGCTGGTATATTTAGTCTCAAAACAACAAAAACAAATTAATATAAATACGCTTATATTAGTCGGTGTCGCTATTAATGCATTGGCATTTGCTGTTATTGGGTTATTAAGTTTTTATGCTGATGACAGCGCACTGCGGTTAATTAACTATTGGACCATGGGCTCATTAGGCGGTGCGAGTTGGGATAATATAAAACAAGCGAGTCTTTTGCTTTTACTGAGCCTTATCGGGCTATGGCGATTAAAAGAGCCAATGAATCTACTTCTTATTGGTGAATCACAAGCTCAATACTTAGGTGTCGATACCAGCAAGCTTAAATTATACGTCATTATATTAGTTGCATTGGGCGTAGGTGCGGTAGTTGCGCTAACAGGTTTAATTGGCTTTGTTGGTTTAGTTGTTCCTCACATCGCACGCCTCATGGTTGGGCCACATTTACGAAATATGCTGCCACTTTGTATGCTTTTAGGTGTGATTGTGTTGCTACTTTCAGATTGGTTGGCACGCTTAGTTGTTATGCCTGCGGAGCTGCCAATTGGCATTATAACGGCGTTACTTGGCGCTCCACTATTTATATATTTGATCATTAAAAATAAGCGAGATTGGTCATGATCACGTTTAACAACCTCAATATAGGCTTTAACACCCATCGTGTTTTAGAGGGTATTAGCGGCAATATCCAAGCAGGACAACTTGTCGCACTGATAGGCGAAAATGGCGCAGGTAAATCGACCTTACTGCATACTTTGGCAGGCATGCATCCCTTTGAGGGAGATATACTATTTAATACCAAACCTTTGCATTCATTTTCTAAAGAGCAATTAGCTAGCAAGCGCGCTGTAATGATGCAAAGTAACCATGTTGGCTTTGATTTTAGTGTATTTGAACTCATTGCTATGGGCCGCTATCCCTATACAGAGTCTCTTAAAACACAAGCCAATAAAGTTCAAAAATATGCCTCACTTATGGATTTAACCCATTACCTAACACGTCGAATGAGTGCGCTTTCGGGCGGCGAACAACAGCGTGTTCATATGGCGCGCACATTAGCCCAGTTAGATGCTTTTACTGCGCAAACTGAGCCTAAATTAATGTTGCTCGATGAGCCAACATCAGCGCTAGATATGCGTCATCAACATGCTTTACTTAGCTGTGTTAGAACCTTTGTAGAGCAAGGAAACAGCGCCATTATTGCTATACACGATCTTAATTTAGCAAGCCTTTATGCAACCAACGCTATTTTATTACACAACCAAAAAGTGCTGCAAAGCGGGTCTATAAATACGGTTTTAACAGCACAAAACTTACAACAAATGTACGCCATGAAATTGCACGTTAACCCTCATCCTTATAACGATGCGCCCATGGTTTTTTCTCAACGTCAGGAGTTTTCATGAGAGAGCAAGCATTAAACGACGCACGTACGCTCGTTTTTAAAACCCATGCCGGCGTAATGTCGACCATTTCAAATAATTTACGCGGCTATCCGTTTGGCTCTGTTACACCTTATATGTGTGACGAACAAGGTCGCATCTACTTTTTTATTAGTGACATAGCTCAGCACACCAAAAATTTAAAACAGGACTCACGCATGAGTCTGACTATTTTTGATGCCGCCGATTATGGCGATCAAAACGAACATGGGCGAGTAACACTCGTAGGTGATGGCTCTATTGTGGCAAAAGATCAAAGCGAAGTGCTACTTGATAAATATATAGCTTTGTACCCTGAGGCTGCAAGCTATCGCAATGCGCATGATTTTCAGCTTTGGCAATTAGATGTAGTACGGGTGCGTTATATTGGCGGTTTTGGAAAAATATTTTGGCTTGAGCAAAACGAGTGGCAAGCTCAGCCTAAAAAGTGGGATGAAAGCCAGCAGCAAAGCATGATCACTCATATGAATGAAGATCATCAAGATGCTATGTCGCTGATATTAATGCAGCACTATAACGTAGCCGATAACACCCCAATAATGAGCGGCCTACTACCCACAGGCTTTTATATACAAAGCCACAAGCGTAATTACTTTATTAATTTTGCGAACGAGTGCGATAGCCCATTAGCCGTGCGAAAAGCACTTGTAGCCCTAACAAATCAAGCACGAAACAGCTCAAACCAACTAGCGGAGACAGTATGAAAAAATTAATAGCCTTACTCAGCACTACACTGCTACTGAGTGCCAATACTGCATATGCAGACGAATGCACACTAAATATAGATGCAAACGATATGATGCAGTTTTCAACTAAAACACTAAGCGCCCCTAAAAGCTGTAAACAAGTGACTGTAAAGCTTAGTCACACCGGTAAATTACCTGCCAATGTAATGGGTCATAACTGGGTGCTATCTACTGAACAAAACATGCAAGGTATTATCACAGATGGCAACGCAGCAGGGCTTAGCAACCACTACATAAAGCCTAATGATAGTCGCGTGATTGGTGCTACAGACATTATTGGCGGCGGCAAAACAACCGACGTTACTTTTAAAACCAGCGGCTTAACCGCCGGAACCGATTACACTTACTTTTGTTCTTTTCCTGGCCATTACGCCATGATGAAAGGCACATTTACGCTTAAGTAAATATTAAAAAGTGTATTACACAAACACAGTGCCAACCTATTATTGGCACTGTGTTTTCTCGCCTCGCTTGACTAAAGCTTTGAATGCCGCTTGTTGATGTGCTTTTTGCACATAACGAGCAGGCAAAGCGTTAACTTCTAATTGATAACCACTTTGCTCAGATTGTACTTTTGATACTGGCGAAACCCATACAACATTAAGCTCTGGGGCAATTCGCTTAATTACTCGCGCTATGCCTTCACCATTTCTCACATGAAAATCACCGGCTAAATGTATAACCTGCTTGCCCTTATTTTGACTAATATAGTTAACGATAGACTCAGCCATGGTTTCGTCCCAAGTAACTTGCGCGGCGTAAAGTTTTTCGTTTTTACTCGCCGTTCCATGATGCATGGATTGCATAAAGCGTTCTTTATAAAGGCTTGGAGAAGTATCTATCTCTTTTGCAATAAAACTACGCTGTTGTGGGTCGAGTTTATTAATATAATTAATACCTTGGCGACCAATACAGGTAACAATATGCTTAGGCGCATTTGCAGCTATTACATCGCTATTTTGTATCTTCGCCAATTCCACTAACGCACGATAATCGCTCTTATAATTAGGCCAAGCCTTAGTATTATCAATTAGGTATTGTTCACCTATTTTACTCTCAAGATAAAGGTTTAGTGTTTGCTGATCAGCGCGACTAAATTGCTCAAGCGATAAGGCAATAGGCTTATTTTGTGTGCTTAATTGCTGAAACAGCTCAGCCTGAAATAAGTGCACGCCCGGATGCGTATGCCATTCACCGACTAAAACAACATCGGCATTCAAAAGCGTGGATTCTGACAATATTGAATTAACTCGCTGGCCATTTGCATTATAAAGCCCGTAATTATACAAGGATGAACTTTGAGATACTGATACTGTGTTTATACTGCAGCCTGATAATCCACTGAGTAAAACAAGTGCTAAAAATGGATTTTTCATATCGGTTTTTATAAAAATAAGAATCAAAACAATGAAGTTAGTATACACAACAAACTGCTTTAAACCCACAAATGCAAATAAAAACAATTATCATTTGATGTTTTAGAGTTTCTGTTTTACAGTCTTAAAAAATATACAGATATGGAACGTCCCATGGCCTTACCTTTTTTATGTGCTCGACACAAACAACATGTTTTATGTCAACCAGAGCAAGCAATTATAGATATTCAAAACGCGCAGTTAAGTGGCGAAGCGCTGTTTAAACGATACCAATTTGCACAAGCATTGCCGTACTTGGGGTGTGCACTTGAAAGTGCGTCCTTGTTAGCTCAAATGTATAACTGTGCGAATAAACAGCAAATCATACAAATTACCTCACTTACAGAGCGCCTTTATTTCACACTTCACTTTTTAGACGAACAAAGTGCTGCGCACAATGCACTCATACAATCTATTAATCTGCTAAACGAGATATTGTATAGCGATGATGAATATCATGACTTAGCGCTTTCATGCATTACACAGCTAAAAAAATTAGCACTGCAACATCCTCCACACCTTACTAAGCACTAATTTTTATGGCAATAAGCAACGCGCTAAACAAAATTGGGTTAACTTTTTATATTAATAATGGCTAACATATCTTCTTCGTCTTCATCTAGGCCAACTTCTTCAAACCCAAAACTAGAATAAAAATCCTTAGCAACAGGGTTTTGCGGGTTATAACAAATCTCGATTTGTTCAAGCTTAGAAGTCGTTTTAATCTCTGCAATTGCCATAGTCAGTGCTTGGCGGCCAATACCTTTATTTTGATGGTGTTCATCTACCATAAAACGCCAAATAGAAACTTTTGCAGGGATTTCTTGCACCCACATAAAAAAGCCTACAGGCTCATTATTTTGGTAAATAGCTTTACAGGTATACCCAACATTATAATGAGACTCAACTAACGACCACATATTACACGCTACGTATTCTTGTTGCGCTTTTGTAACGTCTAAATCGCATACCTCTTCGTAATTAGCAGAGGTGACATCTTCCAATGAAATGTTCATTATTGTCCTTAATTTAAAACATGGAGTTATAAGTAGTTTTGTTATATCACGTTATCAGCACTAACATATCTAGGCAATGTATTCTTTTTAGGCACAAAACCACAGTAATAAATACTGCGGCTTTGTGTATATGACACGTGTAATTCTTTATTGATAACAAACAATAATACTGTGCTTTTGAAGCTTTTACAGAATTGTTATGCTCATTTCACCCTGAAAAAGACTTTGGCTGGTCTGGACCAATGTTTGAAGGAGATAAATCGAGGGTTTTCTCTAAAACCTAGTGGTATTAAACCTACGACCTCAAGGATTTGGCATCGTCTACGGCTTTCTACAAAAAATAGTAAAAATAGTATCTATTGATACAATATCAGATCCATCAAAAGCACCGTGGGAAGATAAGAAAAGAATATATTCTGGTAACCTAGCACCAAAAGGGCGTGTTACCCTCAAAGAAAAACCTCCAACTAATAATAGTATTTATCAGTATCGGTTAGACGGCCAATACGGGGGAGTTAATCACGCAATGCCTGGCTCACCTCAGATGCAAGAAAGATTAGACTTTTCATACGTGCCAACTTTAAATGTTAAGTATAAAATTATTATAGACATTGATACTGTTAGCGGTCACATGGATATAGTTACTTATATCACTGGCGATGCTTTTCCTAATTGTGAAGCATTTATTGTTGGTCCTGGTGGGCGAGCTATCTCTCTTGGTATACATGTTCGCAAAGGTGCGCACCACTAAGCTTATCTCTCAACGCTGATTACCCAATGGTTGTAAGCGCACTCCGTTTGCCTCTCAACAATAATGGTAGTTTTAAAGGGACCGTAGGCGATGAACTATTTAGACAGGCAAATAAATACCCTAAATTAAGCTTTCATAAAATAGCGGATTGGAATTATCGTTTTACTTCTATTCCAGCAAATAGTGGTCATTGTATGCTGCTTGAAAAAGCGAGTTTAGAAAACTGTTTTAATGGCTGACTTAAGTAAAAAGGCGACTCGATGAAACTCATCTTTAAAGCACACTTTTTTAAAATATTGTTTTTTGGTTCAATGATATCGTTATTATCAGCCTGTACAGAGGTAAAAAAAAGTGAACCCGTAATTTACCTTATACCTGAAAATTATGTTGGCTCTCTATACATAATATTTAATGCACCAAACGGGCATCCACCGAAATACGAAGATGGCTCTCGGGTATATGAAATACCACCATCCGGTATACTCGTTACACAAATGGATGCCAACGAGGGCTGGATTGAAAACAGTCAAATACAATACTTTGAACTGAGTAATACGAATGAAAGAACGCCCATAAGTGAAGACTCTTCATTAAAAGATAAAGATAAAGATAAAGATACTACAGACGATGGAGAAACAAGAACTGTGTATGTGGGTGGCCTAGGTGAATCGGGTCCAATATATGGCTGTACTGTGATTAATCAAAATTTTACGGTTGGTACAAACGCAGAACAGACCGACAGGAAAAATTTATTCAGTATATACGATGCTATTAAGCGCAAAAATATAGATGAAAAACTTTTCAAAGGTATGTGTAAGAATAGTAAAGATGTTACATCACCCCAATAATAAAATGTAGTTACTTTTTCAAAATGCCAATATCCGACGTATTACTTAGCTAATTACTAAAGCTATTCAAATAAAAAAGCCGCAGTAATAAATACTGCGGCCTTTGTTTTTAGCTAAACTTTTTTAGACTAGCTAAGTTTAATAAGCACCAGCGCTGTAAATAAGCTCGTAGCTGTGGCTGTAAATCTCAAGGATGTTACCAAACGGGTCTTCCATGTAGATCATGCGGTACGGCTTTTCACCAGGGTAATAGTAGCGTGGCTCTGGCATACGTTTTTTACCACCTGCAGCAACAATACGATCCGCTAAGCCTTCTACATCTGGGTCTTGTACACAGAAATGGAAGATACCGGTTTTCCAGTATTCAAAGTTGTCTTTAGGGTTTTCTTGGTCTTTAAATTCAAAAATTTCTACACCAATTCGGTCGCCTGTTGAAAGATGCGCTATTTTGAATTTTTCCCAATTTGGACCAAATACATCGGTACACATTTCGCCAATTGGGCTGTTGTCTTCAGTGATCACGGTAGGCTCCATTATGGTGTACCAGCCCATCACCTTAGTGTAAAACTCTACGGCTTTTTCAACATCGGGAACTGAAATACCAATGTGCGAAAAACTACGTGGATATGTATGACTCATAATAAATACTCCTACTTAACTATGTTTAGTTGATGGAGTGAGTTTACGAACTGACCAACATTAAGTAAAATTATCATTAATCATCATTTTAAGTATATTTTGTAATGATAAATCCTACATGGTTAAACACGTTTTGTACTTTAGTTGAGGTAAACCATTTTACCCAAACCGCCGAGCGCCTTTATATGACCCAGTCAGGCGTAAGCCAACATATAAAAAAGTTAGAGCAGCAAGTAGATTGCGCCTTGCTTGAGCGCCACGGTAAACAATTTACCCTTACCGTTCAGGGTCAAAATTTATATCAGCAGGGTAGTCAGTTACTCAAAGAATGGCAGTTTTTAGAGCAGCAATTAAAAGATGATTCACCTTACAGCGGTTTAGTTAAAATACAGTCGCCAGGCAGTTGCGGGCTGCAGTTTTACAATCAACTATTAGCACTGCAAGTAGAGCACAAGGAGCTAATTATAGATTACCGCTTTGCTCCAAATACCAGTGTTGAACAAGCAGTGGCAAACCATAGTGCCGATATTGGCTTTTTAACTCAAGCGCCTACCCTAAGCGAGGTAACCAGCCATAAAATAGGCCAAGAGCCTTTACTATTGGTAACACCGGCCGCAATAAAAAGCCCAACCTGGAGCGCATTAAATGAACTGGGTTTTATTAGCCACCCCGATGCAAAACATCATGCACAGCTTTTACTTAGCGAAAAATACAGTGAATTTGAACATGTTGATCAAATAAAGCAAACGGGGTTTTCTAACCAAATAAGTTTAATACTGGAGCCGGTAAGTTTAGGGCTGGGTTTTACAGTTTTACCTGCGCATGCCGTTAGCGCATTTAATAAACCTGCGCTTATTAAAACGCATCATTTAGCTAATCCAATTAGCGAAAATATTTATGTGTGCCATCATCGAAATAGGCCGTTAGCAAAGCGTATGCATAGCGTTATTGACGCAATAAAAGCAGGCTAGGGCACCCAAATCAGCGCCCGTAAAGCCCCTTTACAGCTTAAGCTGTACGCTTGGTTTTTTGCGTAATATCTATGAAGCTTTGTTTGCTTTTTAAATAAACCTTGTGCACAGCAAAAGTAAGTAAAGTCATCAGTACCATCATACAAAGTGTCGGCCAAAGGCTGAGAGTATGATAACCAAGCGCCCCCATAAACCAGCAAATAAGTACCCATTGAATAACATAAAGCGCGGTTACATGTTTACTGGCATATAAAAGAGCACGTGTAATAGGGCCATTATATTTATCAGCAAAAATAAACTGTATAGCCGCTAGTGCACATAAATTTAAGCCAATTAAATAGCTAATACCGCCGCCATTTAAATGGAAAAAGTTGCCAAACTGCCCTTTAAAATCAATGGCTAACCATATGCCGCCAATAACAAGTAAAGCAGCACCGAGTTGTGCACATACTTTATATAAGTAATCGGCATTTTGTTGGTTACTAAGATATAAACGACCAAGTACATACCCCGTTAATATCGCACTTATCCAAGGAAATACCGGAAAATACACCTGATAGTTATTAGCAAAAAACAAATCGCTAATATAAGGTGAAAGCGTAAATTGTTGCCCCCTCACAAACTGGCTCATAACTGCAATTGCAATGGCTAAAACCGCAATCCATATTGTTTTCCAACGGGCAATATTAAGCACACCAAACAGCAATAAGCTAACTCCAGCCAGTTGTAAAATATCACCTGTTAACACCATAAATTGTAACTGCCCAGCACTGAGCGGACTTTGCCAGCCATAAGCATTTATAAATGCCTCAGGCATGGTATTAAATACTTCAATAGGCAGCCAAAACTTGGCCGCATTCATTAAATAAGCAAGCAGTAAAAGCTGTATGCCACGCTTAATTAATAGCAAAGGTGTTTGCCTGCGCGAAAGCGCCATAGATAGCCCCATTGCCACTAAAAACGAGGCGGTGCCTTTGCCAAGTATATGCACAACCGTACCAAATGCGCTTTCACTTTGAAGCGTCGTGGAGGCATACATCCATAAGGTATGCACAATAATCATAATAAAAACGCTCGCACCACGCGCAAGATCAATCGTTTTAAGACGTTGGTTCATTGGTTTTAATATCCTTTTTAGGGCAGGTTTGGCATTTGCTATAACCGGCTAAATAATAGCGGCAACAGGTTAAACGCTGGTTTTTTTCAGTAAATGGCGTATCAAGATTAAAGTGTTCACAAATAAGGGTGTGCAGCTGACGATGGCAATTGTTGATATGTAAAGTAGTAGCAAGGTCTAAGCTATGAGCTCGCTCAATGGCGCTACTTAATGAATCGAGTAATAACCGAGCTTGTTCTTTTTTACCAAGTGCATAGTCGGTATTTACCCATTCACCAACTTGGCTTATAAAATGAGTAAACGCTTTGGTTTGCTCAGTTTTACTTACTAACACGTCATTATTCAGGTTAAACCCACGACAAAAAGCGCCATTTACCGCTAACGGCATGTTAATGGGATCTGCCGTACTTTGCTTGCAAGCAAACCAATAGCAATAAGCGTAAATAGCTTGCCAGCAAAGCTGTAAATACAAATGCCGACTAATAAATTGCTTAGGCGCAGTAGGGTACTGCGCCTTACAACGAACTGTTAAAGCGCGCACTAATAATAAGCTCGGTTTAAAAGTTCGTTGCACGGGTTGTTGGCAATATAAAAACTGCGCAAGGGTAATCGGTTTAGCCATACAGCTTTGCCGATACGGGGTTGTTTAAGTTACCAGCAAACTGCAAACTACCTGCCGGATCCGTTAAATCAACCATTTGCTCATTATTACCCAGCTGTAAGCGGTTTAAACAAGAGTGTGCAAACTCATCACTAAAAAAGTCATACTCTTTAAATCGCTCATTTAAAGCAGGGTTAGCATGTTGATACGCTTTAACACTTTGCGTAACACACTGCCAAAAGTCATGCTCTGTAATACGCTCTTCTCGCACTAAAATTGCTACTAAGTATCTAAAGAAGCAGTCAAATACATCGGTAAATATACTTAACAGCTCAAGCTCTTTAGGCATAGAAACATGAATACGTTCAACCCCTGCAGGCAATACTTCAGTGCTATTAAGTAAAGCAACCTCTTCACCTATGTCTTTCATATATGCGCCTACTGGCACCGAATTTTTAAGCTTTAAAATGAGGTTTTCGCCGTGAGGCATAAACACTAATTTATGCGCGTAAAAGCAATGTACCAGCGGAATTAAATAAGCATTAAAGTAGGCATGTAACCACTGCTGCGTGCTCAAACCACTTTGCGTTATCCATTCGCCCACTAAACTTTGGCCATTATTATCTAAGTGTAATAACGCTGCCATGGTGGTCAGTTGTTCATCGCTATTTAAATTATGGTTTGGGTTTTCTCGCCATAAGCAGGCAAACATTTTACGATAGGGTGTATCTCCCAGCGCACTTTGCTCAAACGTATGATGGGCATAACCTAAGGTGGCGTATTCTCTAAGCGCTGTAAAATTAGCGCCTGCGAGTTGTTGATCTTGGCTAACCTTTTCAAATACCCAATCGTTAATGGCAGGAGTCACCGCCATGTAAGCACGCGATAGGCCACGCATAAATCCCATATTTAAAATCGACAACGCCACTTTTAAATACGGTTTATGTGGGTGCGAGCAATTATATAAGGTCCGAATTGATTGTTGCGCTTGATATAAATCGTCACCTTCACCTAAATACACTAATCGCTGATTTGCAAACTCATTTGCAAATACCACACTCAATTTGTGTTGGTACTGCCATGGGTGAGCAGGAATGAGTAAGTAATCATCGGGGTTTAGGTTTTGAGCTTTTAGCGCTGTGTTAAACGCATCTCGAGTGGTTAAATCTAGTTCATCACTTATATGGCTTGGGTAGTCGGCAAAGTATTCACTATGGACAAAGTCGCATACCGCTTTATGCGCTGCTAACCACAGTACTTTAAACGGTTTGCCTACTTCTGGCGCATAACGTAAAAAGTCAGCTTTACTAAAACCAATGCGGCCATTATTAGCAACAAAGGCAGGATGCCCTTCACTCATTGCGGCTTCTATTTTTTGCAGCCCTAAATTAGCTAACTGCGCCGCTGTTAAGGTGTTATTTTCACGTTTGAAGCACGCACTAGCTAAAGTAGCATTTAGCTCTTCAAGGTAAGTGGCAAGGCGCTTACCTGTTAGACCTAGCGCAGGTCCCTGCATACTAAAAAAGTGCAATACATCTAGCGGTTGCAGCTCTTCGTTAAGGTTGTAAAAGCATAAGCTTGGCTCATCTATATCAATATGGTTTAGTGCCATAGCGCGGCCATTAAAAATAAAGTAACCGCCTTCAACATTTACTTTAAAGCCTTGCTTTGTTGTCTCTGCAGCCAATAAACGCTCGTGCACTAGCTCGGTGAGTGCTTTAGCTTGTAAATGTCGGTTTGCCCATTGCCAATGTGGCCGTATCACGTAATCAGTTTGCAAAGGCGCTAACGAATCAGTAAATAGTTGGCTGTGCCTATCAAAGGCTGCTTTGTCACAAAAGCCTAAATAAGCAGCTTTTTCGCCTAGTTGAATTTGCTGGGTGTGAACAAATCCCAAACGCTTATTTAACGTATGAATTTTACTATTAGCAATGTCGGGCTCAACCACAACACGGGCGGCACTGTTTTGAGCAAAAATACTTTGCAGCACGCACTGCATCATTTCAAAACTAAAATGGCGCTTAGGTGCCGTGTTAGACGCTAATAAAATATGCATACCCACATCATTAGGTTCAACCTCGTACGCCGCTTTCAATAAGCTTTCGTGCTCTGGGCTATAAAGCTCAACTAAAGCCAATAGGTTATTATTTTGCTCGATCACGTATGCCTGATGATGAGGCGTATCAATAATATCTTGATACGCTTTAGTTATTTGTTGCTCGGTTTGCTGCTGCATACCCCAAAAGTGTGCATACGGTTGCTTAAGCCAATCGCAAACTGTTGGCATATCTGTTTGTTGTAATAACCGCATAGTCACTTTGCCGGTATGCTGTAGGGTGGTTACAAAAGATGAAAAATACATAAAAACTCCAATAAATCTTAAAAACTAAGACGCTGAACGCGCAGTTCGAGCAACAGCCTTAACCCGCCAAAGCAAAATAAAGGCAAGGCTTGCAAAGCCAATGGCAGCAAAGTAAAACACAACCGTTGTTGAAAGATGCTCTACGCTCATACCCACTAGTAACGACGCTAAAATAACCCCGATGTTTTGAGCAATGTGCACTTTGGCAAAGTCGCTGCCGTAATGTGCAGGCTCACTTTTAGCAAATAGCATTACCTCTAGTAGTACCATCACTTGAAATAGCGCAAAACCATATAAAACACGTGATAAAATCACTAACCCCACCGACTCCTGCGCTTGTAAATAAAGCCCAAGCGCCCCCAAAATAAGTGCACATAACAAAGTGCTCGTGCGGCTTAATGTTGGCAGTGGTAAATGCTGCCTGAAATGGTTAAAAACTAGCATAACAAGCGCTGCAAAAGCAGGAATGGCGTATACAACAGCACTTTGCAAGGTGCTGCTTTGTGCGTTTAATGCTTGCCAATGAGTAGTAAAGAAGGGGCGAATTAAAAACGCGCTAAAATAAACCACCACACTTAAAAAGCAAAATTGCCAAATAAAATAGGGAATACGCTCTCGCGGTTTTTCAGTCGCTATTGCTTTCTGATAAATACCTGTTTTTAATGAATACATTAAGTAGCCGCATAATAAAACCTGAACTAGGTCACCGGCACTACTGAGTAATAACGCATAGCGTGGCTCTGCTAAACTAAAGAAGTAACCACCAATTAAAGCACCACAAATCGCACCAAAATGCATCAATACAGAAAACAAACCAATAATAGATAAATGCTTAGTTTGTTGCTCTAATCGCAGTGCAAATGGGTATATAAGTAGGTAGCTTGCCTTTAGCACCAACATTAGTTGGTAGTAAATCCAAAACTCCCATACATTGGTCGCAAAGTAGCAAAGCAGGCCAAAACCAGCGGCCACCACTTGGGTTACTAACCACAAAGCCAACTCATTGTATTTTTTAGCGACCTTAGCCCATAGCGGTAAAGCCAGCATTACAGTAATACAACAGTTAGCCACAAAGAGGCCGATTAACGTGGCGTTACTAATAGCAAATTCACTAGCAAAAAATTGCGGATAAAACGGTAGCAGCAAGGTATCGCATACCACCGAAATAACCGTCAGCAAAATTAGCGCTAAACGAAGACTCATGCGGCGCTACTCTGCTGTTGTGTTGATAGGGTAACATCACTTAAATCAAAGTTTTGAAAGGCAATTTTTTGCTCAACCTGATAAGGCGCATAACCTAAAATTTCACGTAAAATAATACTATTACGGTAGCAAGCCATACCTAAATCTGGAGTTACAAAACCATGAGTATGCTGCTCGGCATTTTGTACAAAAATACGTTTTTGTTCGCTATCTACCGCATATTCACGGCTTACTAAATAACGACCTTGCTCATCTTGGGGTAATTGGTGGGCAATATTATTTAAAAAAGCAGGGCGCTGATATTTAAAGCCCGTGGCGCAAATTAAAAAGTCGGTTTCTATTGAAAAGGGCTGCTCAAGCTCCTGATGATAAAACTCAGTAAGCAAGCGCTTACCTACTTTTTGAGTTTTTGTTAGCTTGCTGTTAGTTTTAAATGTAGTGGAAATTGGTCCATCAAGGCTTTGCGCGTAGAGGGTGTCGAAAATGTCGTTAATTAAATCGCCATTAATGCCTTTAAATAGATTTTTTTGGTTTTGATTGAGCCAATCTCGCTGCTCAGTTTTTAAATTATAAAAGTAATCTACATACTCAGGAGAGGTCATTTCAAGGGTGAGCTTAGTATACTCAAGCGGAAAGTAGCGCGGTGAACGTGCTATCCAATCTAACTGCAAGCCTTGCGGTACTGCTAGCTGCAATAAGGTGTGGTAAATTTCTGCTGCACTTTGCCCAGCCCCTACCACGGTAACTCGTTTAGCCGCCTTTAATTCATCAAGCCGATGACAAAAATCGCTACTGTGCATTACGTTATTTGAGTTACTTTGCACAGCGCAATCAGGAATATACGGTGCAGGCCCTGTGCCCAAAACAATATGGCGAGTTACATAATGTTGCATACCATTAGGGGTGTTACAGCTAACGGTATAACTCTCACTTTGCGGGCAAAATTCAACGTGAGTGACTGTTTGTTCAAAGTTAACATTTGAAAGCTGCGAGCAAACCCATTGGCAATATAAGTTGTATTCACGGCGCAATAAAAAAAAGCTTTCGCGAATATAAAACGGGTATAAGCGATTATTTAATTTGGCATAATTTAAAAAGCTATACTGGCTGGTTGGATCCGCCATGGTTACTAAATCCGACATAAACGGAGTTTGTAATGTAACGCCTTCTAGCATCATTCCAGGGTGCCAATCAAATTCACTGCGCTGCTCCAAAAACAGGCTTTTTACATCTTCGAGCGGTTCACTTAAACACGCTAAAGATAAGTTAAATGGGCCAAGGCCAATAGCTATAAAATCGTAAGGTTGATTATCCATTATGCAATTTCCCTATAAGTTTGCCATGCAATGTGGCTAATTTGCTCAATAACAGCGCGTACATCAGATAATTGGCACTGCGCATTAAGCAATGTAAATTTAAGATAATGACGACCATTTACTTTTGTACGGGCAATCATGGCTTCACCGGTTTTTAAAAACGTTTGTCGTACATGCAGGTTTAAAGAGTCGAGTAAATCAAGGTCATGTTTTAAATCATCAGGGGCAAATCTAAATACCAAGGCACTAAGCTCGGGGTAGTTAACTACTTCAAAGTCGGGATGGTCGTTAAGTACAATATGCGTTTGGCGCGCAAGACCAATAACTTTATCGAACGCGCGGCCAAGTGGTGCTTCTCCAGTAGTGCGCAGTGTTAGCCATAACTTTAAGGCATCAAAACGGCGAGTGGTTTGTAGGCTTTTATCTACCAAATTAGGCGTGCCATTTCCGGCCTCTGCTAATGGGTTTAAATAATCGGCATACAAAGTAATGTGGCTAAAATGGCGTTTGTCGCTTAATAAAAAGGCACTACAACTAACCGGTTGCATAAATGATTTGTGATAATCAATCGTTATTGAATCAACCAACTCAATGCCATTAAGCGCATTGCGATGGTGCTCACTCACCAACAAACCGCCACCATAAGCGCCATCTACGTGGCACCATAGCTGCTCTTCTTTAGCCAGCATGGCAATATTATGGATTGGATCGATTGAGCCAAAATCGGTTGTGCCTGCGGTAATAACCACTGCAATGGGTAAATCACCTTGCGCTTTGCTTGTTGCTATGGCGGTTTTAAGTGCCTGCATATCCATTTGCATTTCGCTGTTTGTAGCCACCGGCACCACGGCGTCGTAACCTAAGCCCAGTAACGCCGCTGCTTTTTGAATACTAAAGTGCGCCACCTCAGAGCAGTAAATTTTAAAACGCGATGCAACAGCCGGTAAGCCCTGAAGTTTTACCTGATGTTCTGGCGCATAGCGGCTAACAGCTACTTCACGAGCAACCAACATTGCCATTAAGTTGGATTGTGTGCCGCCACTAGTAAATACTCCATCGGCAGTGCTTGGCAATGCTGCTTTTTGGCATGTCCAATCAATCAGCTTTTGCTCAATTAACGTCGCGCCTGCACTTTGATCCCACGTATCTACTGAGGTATTAATAGCAGCAATAATGTGTTCGGCCACCACAGCAGGGTAGGTTACAGGGCAGTTTAAATGAGCCATATAACGCGGATGATGAAAATACACAGCATGATCTAAATACACGCCTTTTAGCTCTTCAAGCACCGCCGGAAAGTCAGCCAATGGCTGTGATAAATCAACATCGTTTACTACTTTTGCTAACGTATTTACCGACACACCTGAAAATGGCTTTTGGGCTTTAGCCATCGCTTGCTGTACTGCCGACAGCCCTTGCAATGACGCTATTTGATAATTAATGAACTGCTCTAAATTGAATTGTGGGGGCAGGCCGCTTTGTTCAAATACAGCCTGTTTTTCAATGGTATTAATATTTAACACTTGAGATTGAGACACATCAACATTCCTTGAGTACACTTTTTAGGTGCAAGGATCTTAATGATAATGATTTCTATTTACAATAATGAAAAAAGGTTAGATAACAACTTTTTTTAAATTAGAGCTAATAAGCTTGTCGTATATTTTTAACTAAAATCGATAAACTTCACTATTAAACGACAAGCATTACATGCAAAAAATAAACTTAAAAAATAGAAAGCTAAGTAAATTATTTTAGCGGGAGCAAAGCTATGTTTAGCCATTACTACCTATTTAAATGTGAGCAAAAAACACGCAGTTGAGCTAAACAATCACTGTTTATGAAATATTTAATACAAAACTTAAAGTATTGGCGGTTTTTCTGTTACGTTGGTGTTTGTATTAACGCTAAAGGACGTCATGATGGAAGTAAAGCAACTAGCTAGTCAGACCTTAATCGGCTTAAAAGTAAGAACCTGCAACGCCAATGAAATGAACGCTGGCACTGCAAATATAGCTGAACTTTGGCAAAAATTTGGTGAAAAGTTTGCCAACAGCCTCACCCAAAACACTAAAATGTATGGTGTGTATACCAATTACGAAAGCGATCTCACTGGTGATTTTGACGTAATTGCCTGCTGCGATAATTTATCAATTAAACTCCCTGAAGCTAAAAAAGTAACCACCCAAGCGGGGCGTTATTTGGTATTTAAAGGTGGGGGTGAAATGCCCGATGCAGTAATCGATTTATGGGGCGAAATTTGGCAATACTTCAGCTCAGACGATTGCCGCTATGAACGTACTTACACCAGTGATTTTGAGTATTATAAAAACAGTAACGAAATAGAAATTGCCATTGCAATTGAAGACTAAAAAAGGCTAGGTTTGTAAGCGCAAACCTAGCCCTCCAATCCCTATAATTTAATACCTGCCAACTAATCACTGGTTATTACTTGCCAGCTTTGTTTTTAAATCATGTAAATTGCACGCCGTTATTGTAGGCACAAGCTCCCAGGGATCAAAAATAGCCTCATTTGAGCGCTGTATCCACGCAGCACGCATACCGTGCGATAACGCCCCAATAACATCAAACGGGTTACTCGATATCAACCAGGTATTAGCGCCGGTTGAATTTGCCTGACGTAAAAAATGACTATAAACACCGGGGTTGGGTTTAAAAGTTTTAATGTCATCGGCGCTCACTACGCCTTCAAAATAATCACTTATACCCGCCATTTCTAGCAAGGTATTTACCGCTCTGGCCGCACCATTAGAAAACGCAAATAGCCGATAGTTTTGTGCTTTTAAGCTCTCAAGCCCTGCTTTAACATCATCAAATGCGGGGAGTGTTTTATATCGGGCTAATAACTGTGCTTTTTGCTCATCGCTTAAAGTTACCTTGTGCAGTAAACACGCATAATCAAGTGCCTGCTCAGTACACACCGAAAACGGCACGTAGTTTTGCATTAAGCCACGTCTAAACGAGTATTCAAGTTGCTTTTCGCGCCAAGTAGTTGAAAATGCGTGCGCGTTGTCGCCAACCATATTTTCAAGTAACGACACCACGCCATGGGTATTTATAAGCGTACCGTATACATCAAACGCCAGTGTAGTTGCCATTAATTACTCCTGTTTAAATCGTTACTAAAACGCAATTTTACTACTCAATATTAATCACTTTATCAGTTAATAAAGTACAGTAACAGCACCCGCGTTTTAAGTCTTGCTGTAAATCCCCGTTACGGTTTGGTTAAAAATAGCGCTTGGAAAATAGGGGTTTAAAGTGAATATTTCACCACCTAGGGGTTAAATATTAATAATTCACAGTACATGTTTGGGCGTTGCTTTGTTGGCAGTAATGAAAGTCTAAAAAATAAAACGCTTTTGCAGGCTTTTTATTATGCTTAATTACGTCATACATTAACTGCGCACTGAGTCGCCCCATTTCATATGGATTTTGACCAACGTTTGATGAAGATAGCCCTTTGCTAAGCGCATCTAATTGTATTTTTTCGGTATCTGCTGAAACAATAATAAGTTCTTTTGAATCAAGTTTATGTTTGTAGGGTGTCATCAAGTTTATATAATCGGTATTAAATTGCGCAAAGCCGGCAACAGCAACAAATGCAGGAGGCTTGTCCATCTTAGTAAGGCTTTTTACTTGCTCTAAGGAGGCGCCCCTTTTTCCTAAACTATAAAGCGGGCAGCGGTTATACTCGCTCCAGCCATTTTCACCCGACAAGCGCTGACTACTTTGCCCAGAAAGCGCAAACCTAACACCTGCGATTCTTTTATTTAAGTTTGGTGAAGTAGGATGACCAGATTGAATACAAATAAGCTTATTTTCTTCACTTACTAAATTCTTTAATTGATTGCCTAACGCAACACCAAAGTCAAAATTATCAGTACCAACGTAAGCGAGCCTGTACTGGTGATCTTTTGCTAATAAGTCTGAGTCAAAAGTAATAACAGGAGTGTTTTTTTCAAATAAATCTTTAAGGGCTCTCTCTACCAAATAATCAGAATCTGATATTGAAACTAATAAGCCATCAATCCCACTTTTTATCATGTCATTAATAATTAAAGCTTGGGTTCGAATATCTTGATAATCATCAGGCCCATCATATTTACAGGTAACGTCAGGCTGTGATTTTGCAAACTCGGTACACCCTTTGTACGCCTGAATATAAAAGCTATCGTTTTTAGTTTTTCCCACTATGCCAATGACAAATTGAGCATTTGCAAAAAATGGCAAACACAGCAATACAAAAAATAATGAAAACGATATTTTAGGTTTATAAATAAAACAAGGGCTGTAAATAAACTTGGGTTTAATAAAAAACAACGACCAGTATCCTTAATTAAAACGGCATTAATTACAAATTGATATATCAGAATAGCACTTCAAAACAATATAGCTACCCCGTTGAATATAAAGTAAAAAATAAGACTTAACTGCAGTGCTTTTATACTAGGCGATGGTAATAGTAATTTTTTGCTAAACAAACAGCTTTGCATTCACTAGAGTGCTGTAAACCCCCGTTACGGTTTGGTTAAAAATACCGCATGGTAAGGTGGTTTTTAATCAAAAAATAAATCAGCCGCGCTTTTAAGCCAGAAACATTCGCGTTGTTTTAGGAAGGGTTGTTGAGTTCATAAGTGCTCGATAGCAATCAAAGAACGTAATAGCTAAAAGTAGGGTTTATTAGCTTATTTTTTCGGGATAGACTTGTTAATAGTCAGGTGTGAGCGATAACTGAGCATTGAGATTGAGATTGAGATTGAGATTGGATAAATATAATAGTTAATCGATTGGCCAAACTGCTCTTTGCTCACATATTTATAAAAATGAACAAAGAGCGCTTATTGCTCTATTTAACTTTACTTTAAATGTTTAGAAAATTTAATGATAGTAATGCCTTAGGTTGTTTGCTAAAACTATATAAATTAGACAAATGAGCGTGGCGTCGGCAGAAATATGCGCGATGAGCGCACTATTAAATTGTTAGCCGTTTAAGGAAGTATTGTGATAGATGAAAAGTTAGAAGACAAAATATGCGGTATCGTAATGCCTATTTCTACTATGGATGGATGCACTGATTCACATTGGGCTGAGGTTTTAAACATAATATCCGACGCTATATCCGATGCAGGATTTAGTGGGAACTTAGTCAGTAATGCAGACGATGTTGGTATTATTCAAAAAAGAATCATACAAAACTTATATGATAACCCTATAGTTGTATGCGATGTAAGTTGTAAAAATCCAAACGTAATGTTTGAATTAGGTCTGCGGCTAGCTTTCGATAAACCAACAATCATAATTAAAGATGATGAGACTTCATATTCCTTTGATACATCTCCAATTGAACATATAGAATATCCTCGAGATCTACGATTTACTCAAATTGTAGATTTTAAAGAAAAACTTACCGAAAAAATAATAGCTACTTACAAGAAATCTACCGAAGATGAACATTACACTACTTTTTTAAAGCATTTTGGGGAATTCAAAGTTGCTAAGATAGATAAAAAAGAAGTGTCAGGGCAAGAATTCATTCTCGAAGAGCTTAAAAGCTTACGTCGCTCAATTAATAACAATCCTAATTCTAGGAAGTCATGGATTGGTAAACGCTTTGATTCGGATATAGATATTTGCATGGGTAAAGATGGTAAATCATCTCTAAATGATGCGATGTCTATATTAATGGAACACCCTGCGTTAACAAATATAGGCGTCAAAGAGTTACATCCTGATCATTATCACTTAATTGCAGATGTAGATGACAACCTCTCTGTAAATGAAGTTAGAGATGAAGTTGAGCATATAGTTGGGCGTAAAATAAGGCGTAGACCTACTAAAGATAAATCTATCAACGGCTAACAAGAACTTCAAACGGAAAAAATATAGTTGGCTGTTTCACTCCGTTCACATTATAGCCAACTATATTTTTCCGCTTAAGTAAGCGTTATACGTTTCGGGAGGTTTGGTGAACGGAATCTGTGCATTGTGTACAAAATCAGCAAAGCTTAAAGATAGTCACTTTATGCCTAAAGCTGTTTACCGATCTATAAGTAAAGGTTTCCCTGAACACGGGCAAAATATTGTTTTGATTAATGGCTCTAATAAATCAGCAGCCTATACAGACAAGCAGGCTAAAAAGCACTTGCTTTGTGAAAGTTGTGAATTGAAATTCTCCAAAAATGGGGAAGATAACGTTATTTCTTTTATGGCTCGCCCTAACGGTTTTAAGCTCGCAACCAAGATAAAAAAGTTTAAACCGTTGTCTCATGTAAAAGATGAAATATGGTATTTCCCGTCAAACGACGAAATAGCATTTAATTTCATGTACTTTGCTGTAAGCATTGCTTGGAGGTTGTCCGTAACGGATTGGAGTGGATTCGGTATTCCCGAAACAAAGAATTCAATTCGTGAAGAAAGCATGATTGCTTTTTCAGATTATCTATTAGGAAATACTAAATTTCCTGAAAATACTTACCTTGCTGTATATGTTGATAATCAAATAGTAGATACACCATCAATGGGCTTTCCAACTGTTAAAAACCATGATGGCTACCAACATATTGTGTTCAACATTCCTGGTTTAAAACTAAGCCTGTTAGCAGGCAATAATCCAGGACCTGGTATTAGAGAAACATTTTCAATTAATACTACTAACGTTTATTTTGTTAGCCGTAGTTTAAAAACACACCCTGATTATCATTTTATGGTTAATTTTTTAAAAAATGAATCAGTTGCAAAGGGGCGGTTATTGAAAGAGCGTAGCAAAAACGTATAACAAGTCATTTAGCAGGACAAATGCAAAACGCTTGGCTTGCGTCACTTCGTTTCGAATTATAACCAAGCATTTTGCACTGCTTAGGCAAGCGTTAACCAACAAGAGTTTGTATGTCAATCATAAGCATTTATCAAGAACCGAAAGACCTTTTTTTAAAACTAGCTAGAGAGGGAAGAAGGGCTTGGGCTTCAAACTCCAAAGTAGATACCGCTGATCATCTTTTCAATTACTGCATAACAGCGCATTCCTTAAGAGATTGGTGTATTAAACACCTTTCTATTCCTAAAAAAGAATTTCATGAAGTTTGTAATACCTATGAACGACTAAAGTGGTGTAGAGACATAGCTAATTCTTCCAAACACTTTGGTCTTATGGCGGACAAAAAAAGTACCGTATCGAAGGTAAACGATATTAAAGATGAGTTGGTTACTATCACCCCTGATGGTCAAACTAGCTCGACTACACACAGTCGAGACTCTTTTATCATCGAAAAATCCAATGGTGAAAGTGAGTTATTGATGATGTTTCTATTTTATTCATTTTCAAACTGGGAAGAAATATTTGATAAGTATCAAATACCAAGGTACCCAGACTCTTTAAAGACTGAAATGTTTATAGAATTTACATAAAAGTTGGCTAACAAACGCTTAAAAAAAGCAGGCTTGCGCTCCTTCGTCGCTAATTTTAGCCTGCTATTTTGCGCCGATTAAGCGAGGCGTTAACATTCTCTGTAAATGGGGTACTTTCCAATCAATAATACCTAGCGGCTCGGTTAGGTTTAATTACTTTTGCTAGGTTTGTTGCACTAAACCCAACCAATATTCAACTAACTTAAAACCTTTAACCTAACACCTTTTGCCTTTAACCTTATAATTTAACTGTAAACCCCCGTTACATTTTGATTAAAAAAGCCACTCCTCAACATTTTTAAGACGTGGCTTTTTTCAGCAACTGTAACTAAAAATTAAGCGACATTCGCTGCTAATAGCTCGTTACGTACTAGCTCTGCGCCTTTGCTTAGGGCGTTAAGTTTGCCGTTTGCAATATTGCGGGGCAGGGGGGCCATGCCGCAGTTGGTGCATGGGTAGAGCTTGTCGGCATCTACGTATTTAAGCGCTTCGCGTAGGGTTTTTGCTACCTCTTCAGGGGTTTCTATGGTATTGGTGGCGACATCGATTGCGCCCACCATTATTTTTTTACCGCGTACGAGTTCTAATAACTCTATAGGTACATGTGAGTTTTGGCATTCGAGCGAAATAATATCAATATTCGATTTTTGCAGCTTAGGGAATATCTCTTCGTATTGTCGCCACTCGGTGCCGAGGGTTTTCTTCCAATCGGTGTTGGCTTTAATGCCGTAGCCGTAGCAAATATGCACGGCAGTTTCGCATTTTAACCCTTCTATGGCTCGCTCAAGGCAGGCTATGCCCCAGTCGTTTACCTCGTCAAAAAACACGTTAAAAGCGGGTTCATCAAATTGAATTATATCAACCCCAGCGGCTTCTAGCTCTTTGGCTTCTTGGTTGAGTATTTTAGCAAATTCCCACGCTAGTTTTTCACGGCTTTTATAGTGATCGTCATACAGGGTGTCGATCATGGTCATTGGCCCAGGCAGTGCCCATTTAATTGGTTGGCTGGTTTGCTGGCGTAAAAACTTGGCGTCTTCAACAAATACCGATTTAGTACGAGACACAGGGCCAACCACTGTGGGTACGCTGGCGTCGTAACGGTCGCGAATTTTAACTGTTTTACGGTTTTCAAAATCAACGCCATTTAAGTGTTCAATAAAGGTGGTTACAAAGTGCTGGCGAGTTTGTTCGCCATCGCTGACTATATCTACGCCTGCAGTTTGTTGCTCGTGCAGGGAAATACGCAGGGCGTCGTGTTTGCCATCAACCAGCTCACTGCCTTGTAATTTCCACGGTGACCATAAGGTTTCGGGTTCGGCAAGCCATGACGGTTTTGGCAAGCTGCCTGCTGATGATGTAGGTAATAGTTTTTTCATAATAAATGCTGCCTTTAATTTTGTTGTGTGATTAAGCGATACTTGCCGAGAACTGCTGCAGCACTGACTGATAAGGCTTAATAAAATGCTGCTCAGTAAATTTACCTTGCTCTACCGCTAATTGACCTCGCTCTGCGCGGTCATACACAATTTGCGTTAACGAATGGTCGTCATTTTTTAAATTCGGTTTATAACGGCTACCAGCGGCGGCGTTGGCGTTATAAATTTCTGGACGATAAATTTTTTGAAACGTTTCCATGGTGCTAATGGTGCTAATTAGTTCAAGGTTGCTGTAGTCGTTAAGTAGGTCACCAAAAAAGTAAAACGCTAACGGCGCAACGCTGTTTGGTGGCATAAAGTAGCGCACTTGTAAGCCCATTTTTTTAAAGTATTGCTCTGTTAACGACGACTCATTAGGCTGATACTCTACGCCTAAAATAGGGTGTAAGTTTTCGGTTTGCTGATAGGTTTTGTTATCAGACACGCTTAAACAAATAACCGGTGGCTTTTTAAAGTGCTGTTTATAGGTATTTGAGTTTACAAAGCATTTAAACAACTTGCCGTGTAAGTCACCAAAGTTATCGGGAATGCTAAATTGCGGTTTGCTTTTGTTATGCTCAAGCAATAACACGCTGAAATCGTAGTCGCGCACATAGGATGAAAAGTTATTACCCACCATGCCTTCAATTCGCTCGTTAGTTTGGCGGTCAATAATATTGGTTTTTAATACCTCAATTGACGGAAATGCTTGGCCACTGCCTGCAATGTCTAAATCAACCGAAATGATCTCGAGCTCAATCTCGTAACGATCCCCTTGTGGGTTATCCCAACTGGCCAGTGCATTAAAACGATTGTTGATCATTTTTAGGGTATTACGCAGGTTTTGTTGGCGGCTTTCACCCCTAGCTAAATTAGCGAAATTGGTCGTAATTCGTGTGTTATTTGACGGATGGTAGTTTTCATCCAAGTTAGTGCTTTTAATAGTAAATGTAAGATCAGTGCTCATAGCCGTATCCTTTCAATTTGAGTTGTTACTGCTTTTATCAATGACACATTACTCGCTATTAAAACCAAACTAACGGGATAACTGTAATGGTGCTTTGCAGAGTTAATAAATTTATACGCGCTATGTAGCATGAAGAAAAACGGTATTATTTCAGGTAAAACATGAGCCAGATTCATTCTTAACAAAGTTGAATGGATAAATTAGGCTAGTAGACGCTCCCACTCAGACAAAACCCACTTTAGAAGTCTAGATTTCTAGATGTTTTTACGGGTGTTGTGATTTATTCATACAAAACGTGAGTATTATTCAATGCTCATAAGTACTTAAAGTCCAATTTGCATAAACGGTTGTTGATATACTCGAATAAACTTAGGTGAGCTTAAGCGCTTTATTAAGCAGCTCGCCGTCGCAGAACTTTCCACAACATAAGAAGAGACAAAAGGAATGAATGATTTAATAGTGTTAATTATATACTGCGCCATATTAGGTAGCGGTGTTGGTTTTTTAGCAGGCCTTTTAGGGATAGGGGGCGGGCTGGTGATTGTGCCCATACTCAGCATGATATTACTGCACTTTAATGCTTTGCCACCTGAACAAGTAGTGGTGGTTGCCATTGCGACCTCGCTGGCCTCTATTTTATTTACCTCGACCTCGTCGGCTATTGCGCATCATAAAAATGGCAATGTACCGTGGGATATTGCACCTTGGGTTATGGCGGGCGTTGCCTTTGGCGCGCTCATTAGTGGCTTTATGGCCGCGCTGTTACCTGAGCATGTGGTACGTTTGGTATTTGCTGTAAGTGTGGTGTTAATTGCATTAAAAATGATTTTTTCAGGTAAGAATGATTCAGCAATAGGGCGCCCGTTGCCAAATAAAGGGTTGCTAAGCGTTTATACGACCATAACCGGTGGCTTGTCTGCCATGATAGGTATTGGTGGCGGGGCAGTATTAGTGCCGTTACTGACGTTTTTTTCTGTCGATATGAAAAAAGCCATTGGCTGCGCCTCGGCCTCAGGCATTGTGATAGCGCTGTTTGGTTCAATGGGTTATATCAGCTCAGGCAGCCAGTTATTTACATTAAAGCAAGGATTTGCAGGTTTTGTGTATTTGCCCGCTTTATTCGGTATTGTATGCACCTCATGGTTTACTGCGCCGCTCGGTGCTAAAGCCACACACTACTTACCAGTTTCAACCATTAAAAAAATATTTGCCGGCTTATTAATTGTAATGGCAATTAATATGTTTACTCGATAAGAGCATTTATATGAGCCTTAAAAAGACGCGGCTTAAAGCCGCTGCTACATTATTAGCTATTAGTAGCAGGTTCACCCCGCGTAGGTGTTGAGCGTTAGAGTCGGAACCCTTTAACCTTTAACCTTTAACATCATAAGACGATTAACTAAAATCTACGTCATTTGCGCATGCTTTATAAATTCATCATAAATACTGTCTTTAATGAGCCTGTCGGGCGTAAAGGCATAATAATGCTGATAAACATTATCGATTGTACCAATGTAATTTACGCCGTAATGGCGCTCTACTTCGGCTCTTACCAAAATAGGCGCAGGGAATATGCCAAACCCTTGCTCACCTAACGACTTCATTAATGCGCTGTCGTCAACATGGCCTGCTATTGTCATTTCAATCTCTTGCTCTTGCAGCCAATAATAAATAGCCCGCGCGACGGGGCTTTCTTTTGCGGGGAGTACTAAAGGCTTGTTATTTAAAGACTGCGGAAACTGCTTATGTAATTGCGAATGCCATGTTTCGTTACCAAAAAGAGCGATTTGGCTTTTACCTATTTCATGGCAAAACGCCTTAAATGATAAAGTGGTATCGAGTGGTTTGTCGGCTAACACTAAGTCGAGCTTATGAATCGCCATTTGCGCCAGCAGTTCATCTTGTTGGCCGTCAATACAGTGTAAGTTGGTAATACGGTCGTTATTAATTAAAGGCGCTAGCCACTTCGACACCAATGATTTGGGTAACACATCTGAAATACCCACCTTTAACGTTCGTGAGTATTGCGTGGTATCGCCTTGCGTAGTTTCTAACCATTCGTGAGCAATAGCAAACATATCATTGGTGTACTGCTGAGTTACATGGCCAAACTCCGTTAACTGTAGGCCTCGGCCTTGGCGAACAAACAGTGGTTTTCCTAATCGTTGCTCTAAGTTAGTAATTTGCGAGCTGACCGTTTGCGGCGTTAAATTAAGTATTTTACTCGCCGCTGCAATACTGCCGTGCTTACTTACCTGCCAAAAATAATATAAGTGATTGTAGTTGATGTTGGTAATCATTCGAAAATACCTGTTTTAAAGTAAGAAATAATCAGCTTTTTCCTTTGCCACTAAGTTAGTAGATTACAGTCATGCCTGCAACATAGTTACTATTAAAAGGTGTAATTGCATGAAGCTAAAACTTACAGTTAAAAACAAGATAATTAACGCAAGTGAAAAGATGTCGCTTTTGAAGTTGATAAAAAGCCAATTGGCAAAACATGCTTTAAATATTCGTAAAGTAGAGATTCAAATAAATGATCTTTCGAGTGAGCGCCACGGCACTTTGCAGCAATGCAAAATTAATATTCTTTTGCCGGGGCTACCCAGTATTAATGTAAATACAAAAGGAAGAAGTATGCTGCAAGCGATAAAGCGGGCACTTAAAAGTTTGCAGCACATTCTCGTTAATAAGTATCAACCTTCGCAACCAAGCTCTTAATTTTTATTAATATCGCACTTGCAGTGGCATGGATGCTACTCTTTTAATACGACTCTAATTCCAAGCCATGTTTAGTATTAAACGATTCACTTATTACCTGTTGAGCCTTTAGCGCATTGCTATTGAGCAAAGCCGCCTTTCTTTGTTGGGTTTCGTTACACTCTACCCAACTTACCGTAACTAAAATTCTTTGACCTTGTTCCTTTAACCTTTGACCTCAATTGTAAACCCCCGCACCATTTTGATTAAAAAGAAAGTGAAATTTCAGCCCCTAAATCCATAAAACTTAGATAAAAAAGTAACTCAAAGTCGTAACAAAGCACTAAATTTGGTTTTTGATTAATAAGCAAGTGTCTACCTAATACCAAACAGATTTATTTACTCGAGAAAATTGAGGTGGGTAGAAGATACTGTTAAGGTACTTTGAAATGATAAAAAATGCCTAACTAACGGCTAAAACCTCCTCCACCTCATAGGACGTTATCTGCTTAATTAAAGTGTTGATGTTCAAGTTTAACTAATGAAGCGAAAATGGAAAATTTCACCAAACTATTAGCAATTACACTTTATATATTTTCTTTGTCTGGCTGTACTTCAATTGGCAGTTACGTCATGTCAAACCCCGGTATCTATCTTTCTGAAGCACAGTTTATAAAAGCAAAACCTAGCGACATTGGCTTTGAAAAACAAAAGTTTTGCTCTTTTAGTACCACTCAATGCATTACATATCTGACTGCTGAACCTTATCAAGCAGCCGAATTTTCGCAAGAGAGTTCTGTTTATTACAACCTTCATGCAACTGGTAATAATGTAGAAAATACAATTTCACACAGAATGACACCAGACACATTTAATCGTTTTGAAGGCACTGCTTTATTACTTCATGGCTATGGGGGCAGTAAAGAAGCAATGATGGCTTCAGCTATCTATTTTAGAGCGCTTGGTATGAACGTTATTATTCCAGATCTTTTTGGCCATGGTGAATCAACTGAAGCATTTGTATTTGCAGCAAAAGAGCACGGCATTTTAAATGAACTGCTTGCTGAATCACTTTTAAATCAAATAAATAACCAGACTGTTGTAGTCGGCCATTCTATGGGAGCACTTACTGCAAGTAACTTATTATCATCAGAATATGTTGACGCTGCTATTTTACTTGCCCCAATGATGAGTTTTGACGTTGCAGCTAAGGAGTACTTACCTTATAAATCGCCTTTGCTTAGTCATTTTTTTCATAGCGAGATTGATAATATTGTTAACCAGGCAATGTTTGAGGCAGGAGTAACCATTCAAGAAACAAATTTATTGCCTAAATTAACTGAGACTAAAAAGCCTGTATTGTTAATTAACTCAGATGTTGACTCTCTATCCCCCCCGACTTACTTTTCATCTATACAAAATGAGTTAGTAAAAAAAATAACTTTTAATGCTCGCTCTCATTCAAGTTTAATGGTGTTTGATCGTGATGATGTTATCGAAATTGAAAAATGGCTAATAACATGGTGAGCCTTCGCTATTTTAGATGACATTGAGTTTATAAGTCATTTTTTATTATTGTCGGGTTTCGTTGCACTCTATCCAACTTACACTTTGTAAACCCCCGTTACATTTTGATTAAAAAAGCCGCATACTAATAATTAGTGTGCGGCTTTAGTATTTTACTTTTAAAGCGATTACTTGGTTAGTAAGTGCTTTTCAAAAAAGTCAGCCATCATAGTATGGTAATGCAAAGTGGTGCCCTTGCCTTCGCGTAAGCTGTGTGAACGGTTTGGGTATGAGAAAAACTCAAACTGTTTATTGTGCTTAACGAGTTCGTCAATTAAACGCTCTGAGCCTTGGTAATGCACATTGTCATCCCCAGTGCCGTGAATAAGCAATAACTTACCTGTTAGGTTTTTAGCAAACGTAATAGGCGAGGTGTTATCGTAGCTCTCAGGGTCAGTATTTGGGTTACCCGCATAACGCTCTTGGTAAATAGTGTCGTATAAACGTATATCTGGCACTGGCGCTGAGGCAATACCCACTTTAAATTTATCACCATGGCGGAACAATAAATTAAGGGTTGAACTACCGCCACCTGAGTGGCCCCAGACGCCAACGCGGTCAGTGTCTATTACATCCCAACGTTTGGCCATGGCATCTAGCGCATCAACTTGGTCTTGCACGGTAATTGAGCCGATTTTTTTATAAATTGATTTGCGCCAATCTCGGCCTTTTGGTGCGCGTGTACCACGGTTATCAACCGATGCGACAATAAAACCTTTTTGCGTTAACAGTGATTTATACAAGTAGCTATTGCCTTCCCAGCGGTCTTGTACTGTTGAGCCCCACGGTTCGCCGTATACGTAAAAAACAATCGGGTATTTTTTACTTTTATCCATGTTCTCAGGGAACATAATGTAGCCATCAAGCTCGGTGCCATCGCTAGCATTCACTTTAAAAAACTCATGGCTAGGTAAGCTTTGCTCAGCCAGTTTTTCTTTCAGCTCGTTATTTTCAACTAAGGTTTTAACATTACTGTGATCGCTCACTTTAATGATTTCTTTTGTTGGAGGGGTGCCAAATTTAGAATAGCTGTGCATTGCCCATGAGGCATCTTTTGACATGTAATAGCTGTTTGAGCCTTCAAACTGAGCAGGGGTCACACGCACAGGTTTGCTGCTACCATCAAGCGGGGTGCTGTATAAATAGCGCTGGCCAGGGTTCTCTGGCGAGGCGATAAAATACATGACGTTTTTTTCTTCATTGATAGTGAGCATATCAACAATATCGTAATCGCCAGGGGTTAGGTCGATAATAGTTTTGCCATCGCGCGATACACGGTAAAGATGACGCCAGCCGTCGCGCTCGCTGTGCCAAATAAAGAACTTGCCGTCTTTTGACCAGTTGGCTTTATAAAACCATTCTATAAAGGCATCGTCTTTGTCTTCTAAAATTTTAGTCAGTTGCTGCTTTTGCCAGTCAAATAACCAAACCTTGTTATGACTTTGCGGGCGGTTTAGATCTTGGATCATTAACTCATCCCCAGTACCTGCCCAGCTAATACGCGGAATGTAGCGGTCGCGGTTGTCACCTTCGAGTTTGGCCCAACGGGTTTGTTTATCAGCAAGGCTTACCACACCAACACGCACGGCTGAATTAGTTTCACCCGCTTTAGGGTAAGGGAATTCTTTAAGAGTAGGGTAGAGCTCATCAGTGTTGTTGATCATAGTGAAAAACTTCACATCGCTAGTATCAAGCTGCCAGTAGGCGATTGATTTGTTATCTGGGCTCCAACGAAAGCCATCAGCAATAGTGAACTCTTCTTCGTATACCCAATCAAAATTACCGTTAACAATGGTGGCGTTACCATCGGTTGTGAGCGCGGTTACATCGTTACTACCAACCGCTTGCATATAAATATTGTTGTCGCGTACGTAAGCCATTTTTGAGCTATCTGGCGAGAACTTAGCAAACATTAACTTAGTTGGCTCAACGTCTTTACCACCTAATTGCTGTAATTGGTTGGTCTCAAGGTTAAGTAACCAAAAGTCGCCGCGGCTGCGCGAACGCCAAACTTGCTCACTGTTGGTAAATACCATCAGCCATTTACCGTCTTTTGACCACTGATAGCTTTCAATTGCAAATGGCTCATCTGCGCCCTCTGGCAACAGCTTTTCAAACTCAACCAATACTTTACGGCCTGTGCCGTCAGCATTGTAAAATACAATGTCGTTGCCTTTTACGCCGTGCTCTTTTTCGTCATCGGCGTTGTTATCATCTGCTTTTTCTTTTTCGCTTTCGCGCTCTTCAAGCACAGTGTAGCCGGTACCATCGTCTAGCCACTTAAAGTAAGTGCTTCGCTGGGTTTTAAATTCTTTATCTTTATAAATTTGCGCTAGGCTTAATGGGTTATTCACGGTGCTCATCGCTGCATTATTGTTGGTTGTTATGCTGGTACTTGAACATGCTTGCAAGCCTAAGCCCGCAACAATGGCCAGTGCCAAGCCCGATGTTTTGATCAGATTCATTGTTATTGTTCCTTGGGTCTGCTGACCTTTATAGATTAAGGCGCTTATTACATTTACTGTAACAAAATAACCTACACAATATCAGCATGCTTAACGCACAAAGCTATGGTTTAAACCCAAACTTTTATAATTAATTACCATGCTGGATTTTTAAATTCATCACTGAGCGTGTCGATTAGTGCTCTTACTGTTGCCGATAAATGCTGACGAGAAGGGTAAAGCACATATATTTTCATTGGGTTTAATGTCCATGGCGCTAATACACGCTGCAAGCGACCATCAAGTATATATTGATTTGCCAAATACGTAGGCTGTACTGAAATACCACCACCGGCTATGGCTGCATGAAGTAATGTGGTGGCCTCGTTTGCACTTAAATTGCATTTAACATCAACTGATTGAAACTCATCCCCGTTGTGTAAATGCCAAATATATCGGTCAAAGTTTTTATAGCCTAAACACTGATGAGCACTTAACTGTTGTGGTGTCGTTATTGGCGGATAATCAGCAAGGTAGCTGGCTGAGGCCACTAATATAGATTCACACTCGGCAATAGGTTTACCTATTAACGAAGGATCAGGATTGGCTGCAATACGTATTGCTAAATCAACACGTTGCTCTATTAGATCTGTGGTTGAGTCTTCAAGATCTATGTCTATTTGCACGTTAGGGTGACGTTTCATAAAACGTGTAAATATAGGGGCTAATTGTGCAAAACCTAACGACATACTGGTCGCTACTCGTATTTTACCTGACAACTGTTGCTGGCTTTTAGTTTGTTCAACTAAACGGTTAGCCTGTGCTAACCATTGCTCTATTTCGGGTAAACAGGCCTCGCCGGCGGTGGTAAGCGTTACTTTACGGGTAGTGCGATGCAATAAGCGCGTATTTAACCAGGCCTCTGCCGACTCAATATGACGAGTAACCATAGGGCGTGACATTTCAAGCCGATCGGCAGTGGCAGTAAAACTGCCTGAGTAGGCAACATCCACAAAAACCTGCGCTGCGGTGAGTTTATCCATAGTATTTGCACGATTTATGAAACAATGATGCTAATTATTGGTTGTTTTTCTGAACATATCAAACCTTTATTATGCTCGCATTAGCAACCAATGATGAGAATACTATGAACCTACGCACTCTTTTACTAAGCACACTATTAGCCAGCAATATCGCTATTGCAGACGAAACCCCACTAACCCTTGATGTGTATAACGCTGACAGCAATAGCTTTCATGTTAATGCCACGCTGGTTTATGGCCGTACCGATGCAATTTTAATTGATACCGGATTTACCAAAGCAGATGCACTGCGCATTGCCGCCAAAGTAATTGACTCTGGTAAACAACTAAAAACTATTTTTATTAGCCAAGCCGATCCTGATTACTACTTTGGCGCTGAAGTGTTACAGCAGTTTTTTCCTGACGCAAAGATTATAACCACACCGGCAGTGCACCAAAAAATAGCAGCAAAGCTTAAAGGTAAACTTGCTTTCTGGACGCCAAAAATGGGGGAAAACGCCCCAAAAAACCCCGTTGTTCCTGAGGTATTTAATGGTAATAGCTTAAAAATAGAAGGCCACAGCATAGAAATTCGTGGCACAGAGGGTGAGCATAATCATCGTCCTTATTTATGGATACCTGATAACAAAGCTATTTTAGGAAATGTGGCTGTATACGCTAATGTTCATTTATGGATGGCCGATGCACAAACTCAAGCAGCGCAAAATGCCTGGGCAAAACAACTTAATGAAATGAAAGCACTCAACCCTGATGTGGTGATCCCAGGGCATATGAAAGCAGGCACTCAATTAGATGCTGCAAATATCGATTTTTCAATCCAGTATTTAAAGGATTTTGCACACGCTAAGCAAAGTAGTGATAGCAGTAAGCTGCTGATAGATAAAATGACCAACTCATACCCAGAGGCTGTATTACCTATGGCTCTTAGCATTGGCGCTAAAGTTCATAAAGGCGAAATGAAATGGTAATTGCTTACGCTTAACCACTGTAATAAATACAGTAGAACCAAAAAACACGCCTAGCAAAGTCTGGCGTGTTTTTTATTATTGCCACAAATACATACTGGCTCGCTTATTGGCAATATTTAATTCAAATACCTCAGTGCTTGCACACATAGCAGCGCCATAGCATACATGTAGCGGTAACAAGTGTTCTTCTCTGGGGTGATTAAAGCGTGCAGCTGGAGCCTGCTGCCATGCTAATAATTGCTGTTCACGCTGCTGCTCGGTTAATGTTTGATCTGCGACTGTGCTTACCAGCCAATTTTCAAATGCCTGGTTTTGCTGATTAACATCGCTTGATTGGGTAACACCAAAAGCGTGCATATTATGGAAGGTAAAGCCTGAGCCTATAATTAATAAGTTATCGTAATCAATACTTTGCAACGCTTTACCAATTTCAACATGCATTAACGGATCGAGGCTTGGGTGCAAGGATATTTGCACACAAGGAATATCGGCCTCTGGGTACATAATTTTTAACGGTACAAACATACCGTGATCAAAACCACGCTGTGAATCGAGTTTTGAGTCAATATTATGTGTTGCGAGCGCCTGCTGTACTAAATTAGCAAGTTGCGGCTGGCCAGCACAAGGGTAAGTTAATTGGTACGCCTGCTTAGGAAAACCATAGTAATCGTAAATAAGCGGCGGTGAAGAGTGCGCCGTTATACTAATTGGTTGAGCTTCCCAATGCGCGCTGACCATTAAGATAGCAGAAGGCTTTGGGATTTTAGCGGCAACTTGTTCTAAGCAGGCTCGCATTTCTGCATGGTTGAAATCACCTAGTAATGGCATTGGGCCGCCACCATGTGAAATGAAAAAAACGGTTGGGCGTTGCATGTGGTTAATCCTAAAGGACAGATATTATTATAGTGCCTGCGCAGTTAGTAAATAACTAGCCACATAAACGCACAACCTCAGTGCGCAAAAATTATGTGCGGTGTTTATTCATCAAGCTCTAAGTGAGCGCGTTCAACGCTTTCTTGAGGTAACTCTTTTTGCACCGATACACCAAGCTCCTTAAATTCTGAGGCTTGTTTAATTAAGTTACCTTTACCACGGTATAACTGAGAAAATGCTTTATCGTAGGTTTCTTTGGCTTTATCGAGCTGTTTACCCACCCCTTCCATACTAGTTAAAAAGCCGTTGAGTTTACTGTAAAAACGCTCAGCACGATTAGCCAGCTCTTTTGAATATTTAGTTTGCTCTTCAAAGCGCCATAACTGTTTAACAATATTTAAACTGGTTAGCAGGGTAGTAGGGGTAGCAACCAAAATGTTCTTTTCTATTGCTTGCTGGTAAATGTCGCTTTGGTATTTAAGTGCTTCTACAAAGGCGGATTCTATGGGTACAAACATAATAACAACCTCAGGCGAGTTTATCCCTGGTAGGCGATCATACGATTTACTGGCCAGCTCATTTATACGGGCAGTTACGGCATTTACATGCTCTTTAATCGCTTGTTGAGACTCAAGCTCTGTTTCGGCATTTACATAACGGGTATAGGCATTTAACGATGTTTTAGCATCAATCACTAAGTGTCGACCTTGAGGTAAATACACCACAACATCAGGGCGCAAACGGCCGTCTTCGGTATTAAACGACACTTCTCGCTTGTAATCGGTGCCAGCGCGCAGGCCTGCGCTATCAAGCACGTTTTCAAGCATTAACTCGCCCCAATTACCTTGGGTTTTCTTTTGCCCTTGTAAGGCATTGCTTAGCTTATCGGCCTGCTCGGTAATTGCTTGGCTTTTGGCTTGTAAATGCAGCAGCTCAGTTTTAAGTGCAGCACGTTGCTGTAAGTCTTCAACGTGAATAGACTCCATTTTATCTCTAAAGCCTTTTAGCTCACCTTGAACCGGCTTAAGTAACTGCTCTATGCTTTCTTGATTGAGGGTTTTAAATTTTTGCGACTTTTCTTCTAATATTTGGTTAGCTAAATTTTCAAATTCTTTTTTAAGCGTTTCTTTACTTTGCTCTATATGGGCGAGTTGTTCACTAAAATGCTGCTGCTTTTGCTCAAGGGTAGTGCGTATATTATTAAGCTCTACATCGCGCAGATTGTATTGCTCGCGCAGGGCGGTTAGCTCGGCTTCGGCTTTACGCCAATATTGATTATAAAGTTGGCTTTGCTTTTCTTGCTCAGTTAAACGGGTTTTAAAATGCTGAGACTGATCCCGCTGCTCTTGATGTGTAAGTCCTAATAAATCGTGCTCTTCAACCAACGCGGCATATTGGCTTTGTGTTTGCTCATGCTGGCTTTGTAATAACATTAACTGTTGTTGTTGCTCATTTACTTGGCGCTTTATTTTTTTGCTTAATTGCATTGATACAACACCACAAATAGCCATGCCTGTTATAGCGCCAGCACTTACACTTAACCAATCTAAATGGGATAAAAACGAAGTAAACATAAAATAAACTTTTAAAATTTAGTGACATGCCATCATAACGAATAACGCTCTTTAGCAGTAGGGGTAACGCACTAAATTAAGCGCATAAAAAAAGCCAGCTATTAAAGCTGGCTCAATATTACTTAATCAGTAATCAAACAGGGAAATCAACATGAAACTTGTATAACAACACATCACTACAAGCATAATAGTAGACGCGTCCTGATTAAATTAGTTCAAAATAATTTTTAAAAAAGTTGAATTTAGAGCATAAAAAAAGCCAGCTTATAAAGCTGGCTCAATATTACTAAATTAGTAATCAAACAGGGAAATCAACATGAAACTTGTATAACAACATATCAACTACAAGCACATTAATAGACCCAGCTATTATTGATTAGTTCAAAAATATTTTAAAATAAAATAGTTTAAAATATTCAGGCAAAAAAAAGCCAGCGCTGAACTGGCTGGCTTAATCATTACTATGTCTAGTAACTACTATATGGGATATCAACATGAAAACTTGGAGAAACTGCAATTTAACCAAGCTGTATTAATAGACGCCCACAATTCAAATAAGTTCAAAAAATTATTGTTAATTTTTAACTTTTAATTAAAGACAACATTTGTTGTTCATCGAACTGGGTAAAACTCATTGATTTTTCGGTAAATAATGCATCTACAAGCGCTTGTTTATCTTGCTGCATTTGAAACACCTTTTGTTCAATAGAGTTAGCCATAATCAATTTATACACAAATACCGGATTGGTTTGGCCAATACGATAAGCACGATCGGTGGCTTGCTTTTCAACAGCTGGATTCCACCACGGATCAAAATGAATAACGGTATCGGCTTGGGTTAAATTAAGCCCAGTACCGCCAGCTTTTAAGCTAATTAAAAATACCGAAGTAGTGCCACTGGTGAATTCGTCTATCACTTTATCGCGATGACGTGTTTGCCCAGTTAACATGCTAAATTTAATATTAAGTGTATTTAAGCGCTCGGCAATTAAATCAAGCGCAGAGGTAAACTGGCTAAATATAATCACTTTACGACCAAGGCTAAGCATTAAAGGTAAATGGCTTGATAACCATTCTAACTTAGCACTGGCTGCGTCGGTTTCTGGCTCAATAAGTTTAGGATGACAACAAATTTGGCGAAGTTTTAATAGTGCCTCTAAAAAAGCGAGTTTACTTTTTTGTACGCCTTGTTCGGCAAATAAATCAATGAGTTTTTCTTCAAGCGCGTGAGTTATGCCTTGGTACATATCTTTTTGTTTAGGCTCAAATTCAAACTCTTTAACAAGCTCCGTTTTTTGCGGCAGCTCTTGAGCAACTTGGGCTTTAGTACGGCGCAAAATAAACGGCATAATTAACGCTTTTAGTTGCTCTGCACGTTCAATGTTACTTTCGCGTTCAATAGGCCCTTGAAAATGCTGCTTAAAGTGCGCCTGTGAACCTAATAACGAAGGCATGGCAAAATCAAGTAACGACTTTAATTCAAATAAATTGTTTTCAATCGGGGTACCACTTAGGCAAAGCTTAAAGTCGGCATTTAAACGTTTAACTAACCGCGACACTTGTGCCGTATCATTTTTAATATACTGGGCTTCATCCAGAATGATGTTTTCAAAATACAGTGGCGAATAATAAGCAATGTCACGTTTTAATAACGGATAGGTGGTTAATATACACTGTGCCTGCGCCAAGTGTTGCAATGAATCATTACGGTGCGCACCAAAAATAGTGGTCACTTTTAAGCTTTTAGCAAACTTGTTAATTTCGTTTTGCCAATTACTTACTAAGCTTGTTGGACATACAATAAGTGTAGGCCCCGCTTGCGGAGTATTATAAGAACTGGCTAAATAGGCAATCACCTGCAAGGTTTTACCCAAGCCCATATCGTCCGCTAAAATACCACCTAACTGATTACGCTTTAAAAAGTTAAGCCAAGCCACGCCTTCTTGTTGGTATTCTCTTAGTACCACAGAATCGTGTAAGCCATGAATGGCAATATTGGGCGATAACAGCGAATCGTTATTTAGTTCATCAAGGTAACGCTCTAATGATGGGTCGTGTAACTCTACATTAATGGCTGTGTGCTGAACTAATTCAGGTAAGTATGAAAGCGGAATATTAAATTCGTCGCGCGTTTTAATAAACTCAAATCGCAATTTAAATTCAATTAATAAATTAAACGCGGCTTTATCTATAACTCCAAATTGACGACCAATAGGGTAATAATAAAACAATTCACTTTGACGATTTAACGATTCATACAGTTTATTATTTACATTAAATAAGGTGGCCACTTTGGTGTCGTTTAGCACTACTTTGCTATGCATTTGATGCCCAGCGGCTCTGTTTACATGCAGAGAGATTTTGCTTTTAGCATCGGCAACATTCACCTTACTCATTGATACTTGCCAGCCACGTTGCTTAAAGCTTGGTAACACCTCATGCGCTAACCAGTGTAAATGAATAGCCGATTCCTGACTAAAAATAAACTCGCTGTGTAAACCCCCTTTACAAAAATCAAAGCCCAAATTAACCAGCTCATTAGTAACGGTGTTTTCGAATGCACTATTTATAAGTTTTTCAGGCGCCGTACCTGCTAAGTAATTTTTATTTTTATACTTAAACGATAACGAAATAGCCATAACTGAGCCCGACATGCTAACTTTAAGCACGGCATTACTTAACGACTTTACAGGGCTACTAGGTGCATTAGTTGGGTGCGGAATAACACCGGCGCCAAAATTATCAGCAAGCTGCTTATAAATTCGGTCAAAGTTAGTATCGTGCAGTGCAGGTATGGTTTGTAGATGCGCTATTTCATCAGCACTGAGCGGCGTGCGAATACGCCCTAACTTATATTTATCTAAATCTAAATAGATAGGTGGTGTGGTTTTAATTAACGCCCAATTAGGAATTTGATCAAGATGAATTTTTAACTGAGTAACTTCTTTTTGTTTTTCCCAAACAAAGTTCAGCGGTAAGCCGGGTTGCGCTTTTATAGGTACTCGCGAACGCTGTAAAAATAATCGTTCTGTGCCTAATAATTGCTGTAACGCGTTAAAACCCCATTGTCCTTTAAGCTCAATATTACCCACCGCATTTTGCGAGCGGATCCAGCTATATAATCTAAAGTCACTTTCTAGTAAGTCGCTAGGGGTTACAAAGCTATTAAGCTGTTGTTCGGTTAAATTGCGACCTAGTGCATAGTTATTATTTTTATCGTAGTTGGCAATTTTAGGCGTTAAGAATACTTTGTTGTTTTCTATGTCTAATACAAACAGTAACACTTGCGATGGTTGAGCTTGATCGGTGTTTTTAAGCGCACTGAGTTCGCTAAACCAATCATTTATAAAATAGTCTTCGCCGTATTCACCTGAATGTTCAATTTTTAGTTTTAACAAAATTGCAGCCAAATGGCGGCATTTGGTTTTAACATTACAGGTACAGTGGGTATCGACCGAATAACCAGTTGGTAATTTGCTGATCTCAATTCGTTGGTTAAAGGCGATGCCCTTATCACCTTGTACCGTAGAATCTACCACAGAAAAATCGACATTATGTTCTAACCAGGTGATTTGACCATTCTTGTAGTAAGACTTTCCTTTAGCTAACACCGCGGGTTTAAACAATTTTTTTATGAATCGCTCAGAAAGAGGAAACTGGGTAGCCTGCTCATTTTTAATTTCTTCAAAAATAGCCATTAAATCATTTTTTGATAAGTTAGCAGACATGTTACTCAAAGTATTAAAATTTAAAAACAATTTTTCCAGTATATGCCTTATCAGCGCTGAGCTAAAGCAATATTATTTTTAAAATAGACTGGTTGGATCTGATTGGTTAGTAAAAAAATGGTTTATAGCGATTGTTTAATTTTGCCCACTAAAAAAGCACATTTAAATTACAAAATAAAAACAATCAATTAACTTTATAAGGGGGGTTTAGTTAGGAATAGATCAGGTTTTTACTAACAAGGTAGCAAATTAACCAACTAGAACAGATTTAGTTAGTAAAAATACGATCTTTGGTGGTTTATCAGGCTTTATTTGCTTTTTTTTGCCTTGATAGATCAGGTTTTTACTAACTAATTAAAGGGGCTAGATCACGATTTAACTAACATAGCCCCTTTACAGATCACGATATTACTAACTAATTAAAGGCACTTAATAGTTTAGTAAGTTGCTCTAAGCGCTTGTCTGTCATCACTTTATTATTAATTTTTATTGAAACGTCACCACTTTTAAGGTTGCGTTGCACACTAATAAAGTCGTTTTCAAGCACAGCCTCACGCTTTAATGCTGTTTTAGGCTCTGCGGTTAAATATTTAGTGATCAACATAGCGCGCTTGTCGTCGGCTTCTAAGGCGTTAACTTCATCATTGCTGGCAAGTGCAACAACTAACTCGTTAAATGCAGCCTCGTCTCGCTCCTTTGCGTTAATCAGCTTTTTAGCGACTTCTCTCCCTACATGATTAGCAGTTGGGTAAAGGGCTATAACATCGGCAGATATTTGCTCATACGCTTTGATAGCATCAGCAATCGCGGTGTGCGATACCCCTTCAATAACGGCAATTTCGCGGTACGAACCTTTTTTGCCTTGTTGAATGAGCTCATCTCGAGTTTGCTGATACGCTTGGCCTAACTCCCATAGACTAGGGGCAATGTATTGATCGGAAGAAACCGCTAACACTTTGGCATCTTGATCAGTAAAATCACTAGAACTCAAAACAAGATAGTCTGCACCAGCCAAAATACAGGCTTTACGACGTCTTGAACCTGCAAGAACGAGGCTCATATCACCTTGATCCCAAAGTAGGGCAGGGTGCTGATTGCGACCATCTTCTTTAATTGCAGGAAGTATATCGGATACCGACTTTTCGTTTAAAAGCGCTTGTACACGGCGATTTTTGCCATAAACCTGAGTCGATTTTTCAATCTCGTTATGTGCAATCACTTTACACACTAAGGTGATTTCGCGGTTAGGATCGCTTGGAGCAGGCATACGAATAACATCGCCAGCATTGGCTTGCTCTAAAAGAGCGTCTAAGCTGCTACTGCCAACAGCGGTTGCAAAGGGATCTAAGCGGGTGTCATTTTTACGTTTTTTAGCCATTTTTAGTCAACATCCTTACTTAGGCGTATTTAATTTTGATTGTGTAGATTGCCAATTTGAACGAATTAGCATTTCGAGTTCATCGACAACATCTTTGATATTTTCTTGAGCGCGCATTAACGATTCTCTACTCGCTAAACTATCAGACGCTTTTTGATCAAAAATGGTATTAAACGAGGATGAACTCGCGGTAATTGCTGAACTGTGATTAATAGGGTAACTCATAACTTGGCGACCAAAGGCACTTCTTACGTCTTTAACAATGTCACGTTGTGAGTGATTGCCTTTTACATAATTGGTAACCAAAAATTGCATAAAGTCCCAACCATCGTGACCAAGAGCTGCAACGGTATGATAAATCTCACCTAAACGTTTTAAATATTTATTATTAGCATCAAAGTCTACCGCTTCAGGATGCACTGGTATAAGCATCGCTGTAGAAGCCATTAATGCGTTATAAAACATAAAGTTAAGTGTAGGCGCTGTATCAATTAGTAAAATATCAAATTCATCTTTTACTGGCTCAATAACACGTTCTAACAACTTATGGTAATGGCGAGTTTGCTCATAGTTTGAGGTGTCTTTAAGCAAAGTTGCAGTTTCGTGTTCAAAATAAAAATCATCCATACCTGAGGGTAAAACACGAATATTAGGAATATGAGTTGGTAAAAAAGAGTTTGAAACAAATTCAGGCCAGGTTTCACTTTCTTCAAGATCAATGCAGTCACGCATTAAATCACCAACAGTAATTGGATCGGGCTCAGAAGAAGGGAAAAAGCTAGATGATGACCCCTGCGGATCTAAATCGATAATACCAATTCGGTAACGCTTGATGTTAGTAGTGGCAAGTGCTGCAGCAATATTAACCATGCTCGTTGTTTTTCCACAACCACCTTTTAGTGAATTAATAACAATAACTTGGAGTTTGTCTGTTGGTGCACGATGATCGGGTTTTATGTCCATGATATCGGCCATGGCAAAAATATTAACCAATGTATAAGCGTAATGACCGTTTGCACCGCGTTTTATGTTTAAATCGTCAAAGTCACCATTGTCATGGCGTCTTTTTAAGGTACGATTATTACAACCAAGTAAATCAGCAGCGGCTTTTTGGGTGTAGGTTCTTAATTCTTTTTCTTCAGATTTAAGATGGGCGCGGTAATGTTGAATACGTCCTTCTAGTGATTTTTCAGCAACTTCTGCGGTTGCTTTCAAAAGTCGGTAGGTATCTAGCGCATTATTGTTGATAGACATACTTTATTCCTCAAAGTTAGGCGTTTAGTATAATGTCCATTCAATTAGCTGTAAACAACTATTTAAGACGACATGTGTTTTAAATACATGACATCTAAAATAATTTTACGCCTTTAATATTGCTTAGTATAAATAAAGAAGTTTAAGTATGGTTAAATATATAAGGTATTAAAGGCTAAGGGCTTAAAATTATCATTTAACTACATGATTTACATGAATAATACTTAAAAAAGTGGATCAGCATTGTACGTGGTTAAGATCAGATCCTTATCTACTGGCAGATCACCTTTATACTAAGCAAATATTTAGCATCTTAGTTACGCACAGGTTAAGCACTGAGTTACTCACAAAAGCATCGCTATAGATCATGTTTTTACTAAGTAAATTATAAAGTTATGCACCCACCAACAGAGATAATAAGCGGTTTAATTAGTATAGATCTGATCTGTAGTAAGTACAGATCAGATCTATGATAACTCGAACTAAGCTTATCCACAGGCAACAAATTTTTTGTTTAATTTGTCGTGCTAAATATCAAAAAAAACACTTTGCAATGGACAAATTTATTATTCAGTTAGTAAAAATTCGGTTTATTAAAGCCTTGTTAGTATAAATGTGATCTGAAACCTTCTGTTTTGACTTTTGCTTAGTAAAATACTGATCTGAGCATTTTATTTGAAGTCAGATCACTTTTATACTAACTTAAACATTTAACTTTTGTGGCTTTATGTGTTGTTATTAGCTGTCACAATAAAAACGGAAATAAAAACCATGAGCCGAAAGGTCAACATCTCGGTAGATAACTTGCCCGATACACTTAGGGGCCAAATTCACGGGGTGGAAAGTGCAATTGATAACGAAAGCCTAGCACTATTTACAGATAATAAAGATGTGCGAATTTCGATAGAAAATGCAGCCCATGGGTTACGCGCTTACTCTAACACATTTAACCATTATGATCTGTGGGGACGCTTTGTTCGCTCAGGACATAAAAAGCTGCCACTTGAAGAAGCCCCTAAAAAAACCATTATTACGCGTAAGATATCTGAGAAAGTAGACGGTATTTTATACGATGGTGAAATTAAAATAACACCGGCTGTGGTAAGTACTCGTAAAGATGGTGAAGACGTTGAATACCTAGTTTGGCCATCAGACAGAGAAGAAAAAGTTGAGCGTGCACTAATTCGCCTTGCTTCAAAAGGTAAAATAGTAAAAATTAATTTTAAGTCCGGTATTCAATATGCCGTTGTGTTTTCTATGAACGAATTAGCACAAGAACTTAAAGCGGTTGGTCAGTCTATGCCTTATCCGCAAATTAAAGAATCGCTTGAAGCATTGCAAGGTTCAAAACTTTCATTTAAATATTCTGCAACCGACACTAAAAATTCTGATATTGATGATTCGTTTTACGAGTCGAACATGAACTTTTTGTCGTCTTTACACTTTAGCGGTAAAAAAGGCCAAGGCGGAAATGTTAAATGTGTGGCGTGTTTAAATGCGTTTGTTCATAACATGATCGATAACCTTGAATATAAGGGCTATTATTTTAATAGTGCTCAAGAATTAAAGCGCGGATTATCGCGTTGGATGATGTTACGTTTGTATCACTTATGGCGTTATGCTGCCCCAGGAAAAACGTATCATTTTAGATTGTTGTCTATTATGGAAAAATACGGCTCTATTTATTCAACCGATGATATTACCGAAAATAAATTAAAAGCACTGCGTCGTGATATGACCACCACGATGAAAGACTTAATTGAAAAAGGGGCAATATCTGAGTACAGCATTACCAATGTAAAAGATGATAAAACGGGTAATATTGTAGATTACACCTATGAAATGCATCCATCTGATCAGTTTTGTGATGAAATTCTGGCATTAAATAAACACAACAAGCGGATAGAGATACAAGGTGGTAAACGCATTGTTGAAAATGCAGTATTAATTGATGAAGATAAGCTGGAAGAAATTGTAGAAAAATAATTATATTAATTTTTACCAGTAGTTATATTAAAGGCCACATAATGTGGCCTTTTTAACATAATTACTTTGTTACTTGTTCTAAATATAAACGGTCTACCAGAAAGTCATACTCACGTTTTCGTGGATGTGATAACGGTTTTTCGTAACTCGGCAGTTGGCCATACTTCACATCGGGTTGTGGGTTTATAAGAATAAAAGGTAAGGCTGCACTAACATGGTAACGATTTTGAGCCGTGTATCTAACATTAACTTGTGGGCTAACTCGGGTAGGGCGCCTAATTCGTAATTTTTCTTTTTCACCTAAGCTGGCAACCCGAACTTGTTCTTGAGCAACCAATGATTGCCACTTTTGCTGATCAATCATTCTTGGGTTTTTATACCCAGCGGATTTTTCAAGCATTTCAAGAGCCATCTTCTTTGTGAGTGTTTTAGTGGCGTGTTTATGCATCCAAGTAAAACGAACTGAAAAAGGGGATTCGCTTTCGCTATGAATTTTACGATAAGCGGCAAGCGTAATTAAATTTGGCATAGCATTATGCACGGCTTCAAATCGAGCATCATTATTGTCTATCGCTAAAATACAATTTTTAAATGCCGCTTTTGCATTATTAACTTGAGCAATGCGATCAATGATGGCTTGTTTGTTAGCATCTTGTATTATTAATAAACCAGGGTGGCGTTTTAATACGCGACTACTCAGCCCAGGCTTTTTATACATATCAGAAAAAGAATTTAAAATAGCCTTATGTGCTAGCTCTCCTGTAATTTTAGATACTGCAATCGACTCGGGAATTATATTTTCATCCACACTGCTTATTTCAGGTAGTTGATAATATTCGGCCTTAGCAAATCCACATTCTTTAAGCTCTTCAATTAACCTAAGCGTTAACTCATTGAGTAAATCAAACTGGCTTCTAATTTGTACTTTTGTAACCATAACACCACCAAGAACACATCTTACTATTACACTATTTTCGCAAATAACCTTTTGCTTTGGTAGTTTTATATTTAAATATTACTCAATTGTTCAGATCAAATCTTTATTTAAATTAAGTATGATGTGTTCTTTACTGTTGGTATGAACATTTAAATAATAATATTTTCTAACTTACTAATAGTTATATATAAACGCAGTATAAAGGAGTGGGTATAAACCAGCAGAACTACTCAGCTAGCATATATATTCGAAACTACATAACTGACGGCAGATATATTTAATTTTAACTGTAAAGTTAAGAATACGTATAGGCAATTTAAGTATGATGTGTTCCTACGTTTAACATTATCTTAAACAGCTTAGCTAAGTGGCTACAAGCAAAGCTAAATAAATACCACTCTTACTATATATCTTATTGTTTTTTAATGCTTTACGTTTTTTTATTTAAAAATTTATTATCAATAAAACAGCCAAATCTGGGCTTGCAGTCCTATTTATATTTACCTAATAACTAAATAATTGGTAAATAGTGTATTTAGTCCTTGAACAAAGGACGCTGCATACGTTAATTTCAATACATCAGGTAATAGGAATGAGGAATGAACATGCAATCGTGGAACCCAAATAGCTGGAGAGAACTGCCAATACTGCAGCAGCCACAGTACCCAGATCAAGACGTATTAAAATCAGTAGAAGGCCAGCTTAAAAGTGCACCGCCTCTAGTATTTGCAGAAGAAACCAGAAGTTTGTTTAAACAACTTGAAGATGTGTGTGAAGGCCGTGCATTTTTACTTCAAGGTGGTGACTGCGCTGAATCATTCAGTGACTTTAACGCAGCAAATATTCGCGATACATTTAAGACCATTTTACAAATGGCTGTAGTACTAACCTATGGCGGTAAATGCCCAGTAGTTAAGATTGCACGTATGGCAGGTCAATATGCTAAGCCACGTTCAGCCGACTTAGAAACAATAAACGGCGTTTCGTTACCATCTTACCGTGGTGATATAGTAAATAACTTTGAGTTTACTGAAGAAGCACGAATTCCAGACCCCCAACGTTTAATGACCGCTTATCATCACAGTGCGGCAACACTCAACTTACTACGTGCTTTTGCACAAGGTGGGCTTGCTGACTTACATCAGGTTAACCGTTGGAACATGGGCTTTGTTGCTGCTAATCCACAAAAAGCGAAATACCAACAGCTTGCAGACAAAATTCAAGACGCACTAGAATTTATGGAAGTATGTGGTATCAATTCCACTATAGCGCCAAGTTTAAAAGAAACAGATTTATACACCTCACACGAAGCGTTATTGCTAGGCTATGAAGAGGCATTAACCCGTAGAGACCATTTATCAGGTGACTGGTACGATTGTTCTGCCCACTTTGTATGGATTGGTGAGCGTACACGTCAATTAGACCATGCTCATATTGAATTCTTTAAAGGTATTAAAAATCCAATTGGCGTTAAAGTTGGTCCAGGTATGGATCCTGACGAACTTATCCGTTTAATTGATGCGCTAAACCCAGATAACATTCCTGGTCGATTAACGCTCATAACTCGCATGGGTGCAGACGTATTACCAGAGAAGCTCCCGGCGCTAGTGCGTAAAGTACAGCAAGAAGGGCGTAAAGTAATTTGGAGCTCAGATCCAATGCATGGCAATACAGAAAAAGCCAGCTCAGGTTATAAAACTCGCAGCTTTGATAACATTATGCGCGAAATTAGTCAGTTCTTCGCTGTTCACAAAGCTGAAGGCTCATACGCAGGCGGTGTTCATTTAGAAATGACCGGACAACACGTTACTGAATGTACCGGCGGTGCATATGGTTTATCGGATGATGACTTAGCGCAGCGTTACAAAACTCAATGCGACCCACGCTTAAATGCCGATCAAGTATTGGAGCTTGGCTTTTTAGTTGCAGACCTTTTAAAAGATGCGCGTAAATAATACGCCTTCTTAATATGTTAAAAGCCGCTATTATTTAGCGGCTTTTTTGTGTGCTGAGTGTCATTACATGCTTAAATCACATGTTAGTTTGTTAGTACTTACGACGTTCAAGACCTGTATCAGAAATGATTTTTGCTGAGATTTCTTCGACAGAGTGATGGGTAGAATTTAAATGGGCAATTTTATGCTTTTTATACAGCATTTCTACTTCACGCACTTCAATACGACACTGCCTGATTGATGCGTATTTTGAATTTGCCATGCGTCTATCTCTGATTGCAGCCAGTCTCTCAGGGTCAATAGTTAAACCAAACAGTTTATGCTTATAAGGCACTAAGCATTTTGGTAATCCTTCGCTTTCTAAATCGTCTTCGGTGATTGGATAATTGGCTGCTTTAATACCATATTGCAGGGCTAAATATAGACTTGTCGGTGTTTTACCACTTCGGCTAACGCCAACCAAAATAATGTCAGCCTCAGCAAAGTTTTTAATATTACCGCCGTCATCATTCATTAAAGCATAGTTAACTGCATCAATTCTAAAGTCATAACTTTTCTCGTGTATAGAGTGTGTTCTGTGCACTTTAGGTACTGGGGCAACGTTCAATTCGCTTTCAATTTTTTCACTATAGGTTGTTAAAAAGTCATACGAGACGGCATCTGCAGAGCGAATAATTTCCGATAATTTATGATTCACAAAGGTAAAAAACACTAATGGTTTTTCACCTTGCTTAGATGACGTTGCATTGATAAGCGCTTTAATTTCAAGTGCTTTTTCTTCTGTTTCTACAAAAGGGATTGTTTTATGATTAAATTCAACAGGAAATAAAGACAAGGTCGCATGACCAAACACTTCAGATGTGATTGCCGTGCCATCTGAAATATAAAACGCAGTTCTCATAAAGCCTCTTTTTTATTACATTTAATTTTAAAATAAGTGTATCACGGTTTACGTGAGGACGTTTGCCAGTGTAGAATGGGGGCGACCTTTATAAAAGGTTTTCTTTCTTAACTCTCACAGTTAGTACTACAATTTGTTTTTTGGAGAAAGATCCGTGCAAGAATACGTTCTCTGGTATCAAGAGCTTGGTATGCAAGATGTTCCTCGAGTTGGTGGTAAAAATGCCTCACTTGGTGAAATGATTTCAAACTTAGCTAACGCAGGTGTGCAAGTCCCAGGTGGTTTTGCTACTACCTCAGACGCTTTTAACGAGTTTTTAGAACAATCAGGACTCAACGCAAAAATTCACGACATTCTAGATACTCTTGATGTTGATGATGTAAACACACTCGCCAAAGTCGGCGCCGATATCCGTCAGTGGATTATCGATACCCCATTCCAACCTAATCTAGATAAAGCAATCCGCGACGCATATAGCCAACTTCATGGTGATGCCGCTGCAGATGTTTCATTCGCTGTTCGTTCATCAGCTACTGCTGAAGATATGCCAGACGCCTCGTTTGCAGGCCAACAAGAAACGTTCTTAAACGTTGTTGGTATTGATTCTGTAATGACAGCTATTAAACACGTATTCGCTTCGTTATTTAACGACCGCGCTATTTCTTATCGTGTTCACCAAGGCTACGATCACCGTGGTGTTGCGTTATCAGCGGGTATTCAACGCATGGTACGCTCTGATAAATCATCATCAGGTGTTATGTTCAGTATCGATACTGAATCGGGCTTTGAAGATGTAGTGTTTATCACATCAAGCTATGGTTTGGGTGAAATGGTTGTACAGGGTGCGGTTAACCCTGATGAATTTTATGTTCATAAACCAACGCTACTTAAAAACAAGCCAGCTGTAGTACGTCGTAATATTGGCTCTAAAGCCATTCAAATGATTTACTCACAAGACAAAGCTCACGGCAAACAAGTAGAAATTGTTGATGTAGACCCAGCACTTTCAAACAATTTTTCGATTACAGATGAAGAAGTGCAAGATCTTGCCAAACAAGCTGTAATCATTGAAAAACATTACGGTCGTCCAATGGACATCGAATGGGCAAAAGATGGTAACGATGGCAAACTATATATAGTTCAGGCGCGTCCAGAAACAGTTCGTTCAAACGAAGACACTAACGTAATGGAACGCTTCCAACTTAATGGCAGCAGCAATGTTGTTGTTGAAGGCCGTGCAATTGGTCATAAAATTGGTAGTGGTGTTGTGCGCGTACTTGATTCAATCAAAGAGATGGACCAAGTACAAGTAGGTGACATTTTAGTTACCGACATGACTGACCCAGACTGGGAACCTATTATGAAACGTGCGGCTGCGATTGTTACAAATCGTGGTGGCCGTACATGTCATGCTGCAATTATTGCACGTGAGTTAGGTATTCCAGCCGTTGTTGGTTGTGGTAATGCAACAGACTTAATTAAAGCTGGTCAGGAAGTTACTATATCATGTGCCGAAGGCGATACTGGTTTCATCTATGAGGGTATTTTAGACTTTGAAGTACTTACTTCACGTGTTGACGAAATGCCTGAACTTCCAATGAAAGTAATGATGAACGTAGGTAACCCAGATCGCGCATTCGATTTTGCACGTTTACCACATTCAGGTGTTGGCCTTGCGCGCGTTGAGTTTATCATCAACCGTATGATTGGTGTTCACCCTAAAGCCTTATTAAACTTTGATGCACAAACAGATGCATTAAAAGCAGAAATCACAGACATGATTGCCGGTTACGAATCACCTGTTGAATTCTATATTGGTAAACTAGTTGAAGGTATTTCTACCTTAGGTTGTGCGTTTGCTCCAGAGCGTGTAATTGTTCGTATGTCTGATTTTAAATCAAACGAATACGCAAACTTAGTGGGCGGCCAGCAATACGAGCCAGAAGAAGAAAACCCAATGATTGGTTTCCGTGGCGCTGCACGTTATATCTCTGAAGACTTCCGTGATTGTTTTGCACTTGAGTGTGAAGCTATAAAACGCGTAAGAAACAGCATGGATATGACCAATATCGAAATCATGATCCCATTCGTACGTACCCTTGAAGAAGGTAAACGCGTTATTGAATTACTTGAAGAACATGGCCTTAAACGTGGCGAAAATGGTCTTAAAGTAATCATGATGTGTGAGCTTCCGTCAAACGCATTAATGGCTGAAGAATTTTTAGAATACTTTGATGGTTTCTCTATCGGTTCTAACGATTTAACTCAGTTAACGCTTGGTCTTGACCGCGATTCAGGTTTAATTGCTCACCTATTTGATGAGCGTGACCCTGCAATCAAAAAGCTACTTTCTATGGCAATTAAAACAGCCAAAGAAAAAGGTAAATATGTAGGTATTTGTGGTCAAGGTCCTTCAGATCATGAAGACTTTGCAGCATGGTTAGTAGAGCAGGGCATTGACTCTGTTTCGCTAAACCCAGATACAGTACTAGAAACATGGTTATACTTAGCAGACAAACTTGCTAAGTAAGTTACCTCGTTAAAAAATGCCAGCAACTGCTGGCATTTTTTATGACTAAAAATTAATTTTTTGCTAATTTTTTATCTAAATAGGCACATGAACGAGTCAGTGCTTTTTGACACCAAGTTAAATACCCTCTTGCTTTAGGGTAATACATAGAAAAGCAGAATAAGCCTGCAATAAAAAATATTAACGATGGCCCTGGCACCACAGCAAACAATAATCCGAGTAAAATAAACAGTGTTCCGCTGATCTGCATTAGTAGTTTTTTCATATAAACCTCATAGTAGGCGTTTAACTTGATTATAATTGCAGCTGCTCATATATCGATAAAAAGAGTGTTACAAACTGTAAAATCTTCAATTTCTATTAGCCATCGCCATGATATAATTACACAAATGCATTAATAAGCGCCGCCATGATAGCAACTATTACACAACAAGATGCCGCGACCGAGCTTGTCGCAAATTATTTAAATACTATAAAAAATCAAGGGTTTACTGGAGATACAGACGCAAGTTATGCAACCAGACTCACAGCGTCAACCGATAACAGTATTTACCAGCAGCTTCCGCAAGGTGTTATTTTTCCTAAAAGCGAAAAAGACATTCAAGTTGCTCTGCAAATAGCATCGCAAGACCCTTTTTTATCGTTAACTTTTGGTCCTCGCGGTGGCGGCACAGGAACAAATGGTCAATCTTTAACGCCTGGTATTGTGGTTGATTTATCACGTTATATGCGTGAAATCCTCGAGATAAATGTTGAAGAAGGTTGGGTACGAGTTCAAACCGGTGTGATAAAAGATCAACTTAACGACTTTTTAAAACCGTATGGATTTTTCTTTTCACCCGATTTATCTACCAGTAACCGCGCCACTATTGGCGGCATGATCAGTACTGATGCATCGGGGCAAGGCTCCTTAGTTTATGGCAAAACCAGCGACCATGTTTTAGGGCTAACCACCTATTTAGTTGATGGCACTGCAATGTCTACCAGTCCAATAGACATTGAAAAAGCAAAAATAATTGCCGATCAGGAATCCTTAATTGGCAAACTCTACAAAACAGTATTAGACATATCACTTAATGAACGCGACGCTATATTAGCCAAATTTCCACGGTTAAATAGATTTTTAACCGGTTATGACCTAGAGCATGTGCTAAGTGAAGACTTACAAACTTTTGATATGAGCCGCTTAATAACCGGATCAGAAGGCTCTTTAGGCATAGTTACTGAAGCAAAATTAAACCTAACACCTATCGCAGAATTTAAAACCCTCATAAATATAAAATATGACAGTTTTGATTCTGCGCTTCGCCATTCACCATTTTTAGTTGATGCCCGCGCAACTTCAGTTGAAACCGTTGACAGCAAAGTATTAAATCTTGCCCGCGAAGATATTATTTGGCATTCAGTATCGGACTTAATAACCGACGTTGCTAATAAAGATATGCAAGGACTCAACATGGTTGAGTTTAATGCCGTATCACCAGAAGACATAAAAGACAAAGTAGACACATTATGTAAATTATTAGATGAGTGTGTAGCTAACCAAACTAATGGCGTTATTGGCTATCAGTTAACCAGTGATAAAAGCGATATACTGAAAATTTATGCAATGCGTAAAAAATCAGTGGGTTTACTCGGTAATGTAAAAGGCAGCCAAAAACCTCTCGCGTTTGCAGAAGACACCGCCGTTCCACCAGAAAATTTAGCCGATTATATTGTTGAATTTAGAGCGCTACTCGATAGCCATAAATTACAATACGGTATGTTTGGGCATGTCGATGCTGGCGTTTTACATGTTAGGCCGGCACTGGATATGTGCGACCCAGAACAAGAAAAATTACTGCGTACTATTTCAGATGAAGTAGTAAAACTCACCGCAAAATACGGTGGTTTAATGTGGGGCGAGCACGGTAAAGGCTACAGAAGTGAATACGGTCCTGAATTTTTTGGTGAGCATTTATTTACACAATTAAGAAAAATAAAATCGGCCTTCGATCCAAACAACAAAATAAATCCAGGTAAAATATGTACCCCACTTGAAAGTGAATACTCACTAGTTAGCGTTGATGGGCAAAAGCGCTCTTACTTCGACAAGAAAATTTCAATTGATGTTAAGACCAGTTTCAACAATGCAATGACCTGTAATGGTAACGGCTTATGTTTTAATTATGATGAAAACTCGCCAATGTGCCCGTCGTATAAAGTAACTGGCGATCGCCGTAATTCGCCAAAAGGTCGAGCAGGGCTAATGCGTGAATGGTTACGTCTTCAAGAGTCAAAAGATGTTAATTTACTTGAGGTAGAAAAAGAACTTAACAAAGGTGAAGTCATTACTTGGTGGGAGCGCTTTGTTCATAGCAGAGAGAAAAAACAAGGCGTTTACGATTTTTCGCATGAAGTAAAAGCCTCAATGGATGAATGTTTAGCGTGTAAAGCGTGTACTACGGCTTGCCCAATTAAAGTAGATGTGCCAACTTTCCGTGCCCGTTTTTTAAATTATTATCACAGTTATTATGCCCGACCACTTAAAGATTACTTAGTGGGTAATATAGAAAACAGCGCACCGTTAATGGCAAAATTTGCTAGGGTTATTAATCCAATTGTAAAAACATCATTAGTTAGTGGCCTCATTAAAAAAACGGTAGGCTATGTTGATACCCCTCAGCTAAGTATTCCTGCACTCAACAAACGTGTAAACAAAGCGCAAAAATTTAATTTAGAATTACTTAAAAAACTAAGTACCGATGAGCAAAATGATTATGTACTCATTGTTCAAGACCCATTCACCAGCTTTTACGAAGCAGAATTGGTTGAGAGTTTTATTACACTAATTACTCAGCTTGGAAAAAAACCAATGCTGTTACCCTTTAAACCCAATGGCAAACCTCAGCACGTGAAAGGTTTTTTGCATGAATTTAAGCTAACGGCAAAAAATGCTGCAGAGTTTTTAAATCAGCTTAATGATATTAATGCACCGCTAGTTGGTTTAGATGCGTCGTTAGTGATGTGTTATCGCGATGAATATAATACAATTTTAGAAAATAACCGTGGCGATTTTAATGTGCAACTTGCGCATGAATGGTTAGAAACACAATCGTTCAGTGCTTTAGAAGCTAAACAAATAAATACTGAATTTACCTTATTAAGTCACTGTACCGAAACGACTGCATTACCAAAAGCCGCAAGTGTGTGGAAAAATATTTTTGATCAGCTTGGTTTAACATTAAACACCACAAGTACTGGGTGTTGTGGTATGGCCGGCACTTATGGTCATGAAGCACAAAACCAAGCAAACTCCAAAGCACTTTATGAAATGAGTTGGAAACCTATCGTTGATAAAAATAAACCTGAGCAACTTTTATCAACTGGCTTTTCATGTCGTAGCCAAGTAAAACGTTATGAAAAATTTAAGCCTAAGCATCCAATAGAGCTACTGGCAAAAGTACTTAGTTAATGATTTAACTAAGTAAGCTGTAAAATAAAAAGGCGCAACTTATTATTAAGTTACGCCTTTTTATTTTTGTTTATATTTATTTAGTTTTTTTAGCAAAACTGTCTGCAATGGGTTTTGTACTAATACCATGAATAAATACACTAAATAAAATCGTGGTCATAGCAATGGTCGCAATTTGAAATTTATTTTCTATTTGTGTATCAATAACCATTAAAGTAAAAACAATCGAAGCCAATCCTCGTGGCCCAAACCAAGCAAACGTTAAACGCTCTTTTATTTTTAATGACGTAAATTGCAATGACAACATAACAGGAATTATTCTGATCAGTGTTGTACTAAGTAGCGCATAAATTATTATTTCAGTATTTAATTTCGGGATCACTAAATAAGCACAAACAAAACCGAATAAACACCAAATCATTAAAGAGGAAAAGTCAGCTATATGCTCTGAGTCTTCAATCAGCTCTTTGTTTATTTTGGTGCTCGCGTATTTATCAAATAAAAGCCCCGCTACAAATACGGCAATAAATCCACTGCCATGAAAATATTGCGTAAGTGAAAATACAGCCATAGCAAAACCCAATAGTAAAAACGGGCTAGTGTTTTGGGCAAAGTAATGTCGCTTCATTGCAAAGTTTAAACACGGAATAAAAACAGCAATACTTGCAAATGCAATTAATAATGCAACTCCCAACTCTCTTCCAAATACACTTAACGTTTGTGTTGTAGTAATTGCAGATTCAGGATTTTTTGCGAGCAGAATAAATATTAAAAATATAGGCACACATAAGCCATCGTTTAAACCGCTTTCTGTATTAATACCTTCGCGTATTTTTTCAGGAACTTTTGTATTGCTTAATAATCCCTTACTTAACGCCGCATCGGTTGGGGTTAATATAATTGCGATAAGTGCTGCTTGAATTAATGAAAGCTCAGCAAATAAAAATAACGCGGTTACAATCCCGAGTAATAAAGTTAATGGTAAGGCAACAAATAAAAGTAAACTAGGATATTGAAAACTATGCCTTAATACTCCTAATTTTGACTTTGCTGCATCGGTAAATAAAAAGATACTGAGCGTTAATTCTATAAAGGGTAGTAAATACCGTAAGCCACTTTTAAAATTTTCACTTTCGTTCGGAGCTATCAGTGCTAGCAGTATCCCCCCTATAACAAAAAACATCGGCCCGGTAATTTCTGTTTTTTCTAATTGGCGTAGTGTTATAGAATAAATTAAAAATAATGCACCAATAAAAGCAATAACTAAGTATTCCATTAAATCTTCCTTTTTATTCCAGACTTTGCCCGTTCTTTAATATTTGTTTGAATATATATTTGATCAGTTGTGGCTATTTTTGCGTGGCCTAAATCTTCAGATAAATGTTTTAAAGGTCGAGTTTGTGCGTCATGCGTTGCACCGGTATGTCGAAGCCAATGTGCAGTGGCCGCTTCTAATTGTTCCGCGTCATCTTTAAACCCATCATCAAGTAATGACTGCTGAGCAATATCAAAACTTTGTTGTACTAAACGTCGAATTTGTCTTACTGTCATACCACCTTGGCCACGAATTTTATGCACTAACGGGTCGGATTCGTCAACCCGGGGCAGGGCAGGTAAACCACGGTATAACCGGTAGCGTTTTAAATACTCAAGAAAATCATCACTTAAAGTTACATCTCGTAATTTATTACCCTTACCCATTATACGTAAAAACCAAAAGCCATCGTTATCTTGCCAAAAATGAGACATAACAGGTGACCATTGTGGACGCTCTGATAATTCTGATATACGTAAATATAATCCTTTTAAACAGGCGAGGGTAAAAAGGTTTCTTTCATACTCTGGTTTTTGTTCACACAGATCACGTGTTACACCAAATACGTATTCCCATTGAATATCGCTTAATGTATCGGGAATTTGTATTTGTGATTGTACAACCAAGTAGGGGCTATTTTTCTTAACCACAGGTACAAAGTTAGCGAAGGTTTTTTCTTCTAAAATAGCGAACTTGTAAAATACATTAAGTGCAGTAAACATAGCGGATAATGTTTGCTGACTCGCAATAGATTCTTTTTGCATGAAAGGGCGCCAATTTTGGTTTAACCTACGTACTCCTTGCTCATCTTTATAGCGCCACTGCACCGAAGTTGATGCCCACTTTTTGTCCGGCTCGACCATAAAATCAACATACGCCTCAATATCTTCACGCTTTAAATCGAATACTGATTTTTCAGCTATAAGCCATGACCACAAATAAAATCGTTCTAATTCATTGCGAAAACGACTATAAGTTGCTTCTGATTTTCGGCCATAAACATATAAAAACTGGTATAAAAAGTTAAGATCGGCCTTTGATTCAGTTACAGTCAAGCTGACTTGCTGTATAAAAGAGGCTAGTTCTGGATATTCTGATTGGAGTGTATTATCTTCAAGGTGAGCTATTTGATAACGTAATTGTTTTAATGTATCGACCAGAGCAACAAGCATAATAGTAAAATATATAAGAAAATAATAGACTTATAGATTAACCTTAAAGTCCGATACTGTCTAGTATTGGACATAACGAAATTTTGATATTTATGCTAAATGCAGATTTATTAACCATATACCTTATTAAAGGAAAAATCATGAAAAAATTACTTCTGTTGATCATGTTAGTTATTAGCGTTTTATTAACAGGTTGCGCTACTACAGGCAGTGCTTCTCCTGGAGAAAAACGTGCTTTAGTACAAAGTATGAAATCGAATACATTAACTGCTTTATACGAAAAAAAACCAGATGTTAAAACTCAAATTGCAAACTCTGCCGGTTATGCTGTATTTGATAATGCCAACGTAAACGTTATTTTAGCCAGTTTTGGTGGTGGGTACGGTGTAGTAAAAAATAACCTAACCGGAAAATCTACCTATATGAATATGGGCGAAGCTGGTTTAGGCTTAGGTTTAGGTGTTAAAGATTTCAATATTGTGATGGTTTTTCATGATCAAGCAGCGTTAAATAGATTTATTAAACATGGTTGGGCGTTCGGTGGTAATGCCGATGCTGCTGCAAAATACCAAGATAAAGGTGGCGCTTTAGTTGCCGAAGCTATTGCTGACCAAGTTACTGTTTACTCTTTAACCGAAAGTGGCCTTGCACTACAAGCCGTTTTAAAAGGTACTAAATTTTGGGTAGATTCTGAGCTAAACTAAGCTATCAAAACCCTATCATAAGTGGGCTAGTTTTATGGATTACGCCCACTTTAATTTAACTCACTCAATTTAACATAACGTAATTTATGGGCTATCGCTATTACGCAAATGCGTCCTCAGTTGGTGCATTCGCTAGTCCTGCAACTAGTGTTAGCGCTACACATGCTGCACTAATCTTTTTTACAATATCAGACCAGATTTTACCTTCTTCCTTAGACTTTGACTTTTCTATAGCAAGTTTAAGTAACGCCTCTTTCTGATCCATACCAATGGTATTGGCCATAAAAATACATTGATTCGCTGTTAAATGACGTTTGCCTTTTTTAATCTGTGACATATTCCCAGAATTAAATTCTGAAAAATCAGCTATAACCTGTTTATCCTGACTATAACCTTTTGAATCTTTATATTTTTCAATAAGTTCGTAACTAAAATTCATAGCAATCTCCTCTATATATTAATTATAACTGTCAAACCTGATAAATAAATATTTGACAACTGTCAATAGCGAAAGCTACACTCCAAAACATTCAAGATTGACAGCTTGTCATTTTAACAGGGAAATACGGATATGAGTTCCACTAAAAACACACTAAATCCATTACTAGTTCAAATTTCATATTTTTTTGTCCTAGTTTTTCAATTTGCGTTTTTATTATCTGGCTTACTTTCCATTGCATACCAAGAGTATGATATAGCATTTGATTTTTTATCTTATTCTTTATTCCCTGTTATTTTTATAATTTTAAACTTCATTTTAGTCCGCACTCCTATTTATAAAAAAGTAAAGGCTAACCAATGAGCTCACTATCTAACGCCCAATACGCTCAAGTTTTCCCGCTAAAAACAGCTATTAATTTAACTGCTAATTTTGATAAATTTCACTCAGATATTAGCATTCATAACTCTAATAATAAGCCCGCAACAGGTTTCTATTTTGATAGTAAAGCCTTTAGAAATCGTGTTTTTAAGACCCATTCAAACTTATCTCATATGCTAAGTACTGGGTACTTTTTAGCTGAAAAGTTCAATGGTTTAGTTGAAGCAGATAGACGATTGAAGCATGCCGATACAGCTTTAAAGCTTGGCAATCCTCTTTTTGGTTATATAAACCTATCATGTTCAGACGATGAAATATGCGAAATTGCAGAGCAAAAAGCCCGTTATTGTGAGCTGAAAATAAGTAAAAACGGCCATACTTTATCTGTATTTAACATCCTTGTTAAATACTTAAATTCCTTTGATATTCAAGAGCCTGAACTAGTTTCACCGTATTGCACACACTTTGCAGCAGACTCTTTAACAGGTATTTTAAACCGCTTTGCTGACCCTATTTTCTGGCGTCGTAAGTTACGTAAAATCCAAGCGTTTACTATTGAACAACTAGCACGTGATTTAAGACTCGTACATAAAAAAGCAAGTGCTTATGTATCACAACCAACCATCCAGAACCGCCGAGAACGTAAGCGCAAATCAGCCGAAATAATGTCTGATTTATTTGTTGTTCCGAACGATGCAAACCCGTTTGATGAGTTCGAAACACTTCAATCAATTATTGAACGTTCTCACACTTCAGGCAAACAACAAGCGGCTGAATTAATGGTAAGAATTCGTGGCTTTGAAGAACTAGCGGACATGCATGGCCATCGTGGTGAGTTCTATACATTATCAGCACCAAGTCGTTTTCATGCAGTTCACCATACAGGCCGACCAAACAATAAATATGATGGTTCAACTCCACAAGATGCACAGGAATATTTTAACGGAATTTGGAAACGTGCCCGCGCCCTATTCTCAAAACAAAATTTACGCCCTTATGGATTCCGTGTTGTTGAACCACATCATGACGGTTGCCCACACTGGCACATGCTTTTATTCATGGAAAAAGGCGATGCGATACAAGTTCGTGCAATCCTTAAAAAGCTTTGTACCGAAGATACACCAACCGAATTTAGAACAAGCACCACCCGCTTTAAGGCTATTACGATTAATAAAAGTAAAGGCTCTGCTGCTGGCTACATTGCTAAATATATTACTAAAGCCGTAACTGGTGACAGCATCGATAAAGTGATTTGTTCACAAGCTGGTGAAATGAAAATACTTCCAGCCGATGCCGCAGAACGTGCATCTACTTGGGCAAGCACTTTTGATATTAGACGTTTTCAGCAAATTGGTGGCCCATCAGTCACCCTTTGGCGTGAACTTAGACGATTAGGCCAAGGTGATACTGGCAAATGTGAGGTTGCAAATGCAATGAATACAACACTAGACACAGTTTCAAAATACGCACTTGAGAAGGTACGCCAAGCTGCTGATTCATCAGATTGGAAAGCATTTTGCCTTGCAATGGGTGGCGTACAAGTTAAACGCAAAGACCAAACGTTACGCATTCACTACCAATTGCCCGATATTGTTGACCGTATTACTGGTGAGGTTAGCCGCAGTGAATCTAAATCACCCTACTTTGCCACTAAATATGGCGACCAACCAGCTAACCGAGTTTTAGGCGTTGCTTGGGATGCTGTTGTTGTAATTACTCGACGCGGTACTACCCAGATACTCACTGAAAAAGATATTAAATCGCAACGTAAAATCATGTGCGGTGTGTCTGAACAAATACAAGGTTGGCACGATGACGGCCGCTTATTCGCACCTAGTGATGAAGATATGCAGTTCCTTGAAGCGTGCGTTCTTGAGGATTATCAAAACATGTGCTTATTCATGGATTACGAAGCTCTGGCTGGCAACATTTCGAGCGACGAAGTCGCGAGCTTGGACTTGTGTCATTAAGTGTAACTATTAATAAAACTAAACCCTATTGGAGAAATTATGAATATTGAAGGCGCTATTACAGACCTAGTAAAAGTAAATCGTACAGATGATAAAGGCGCTCCCTTGCCTACAACTGGCGAATTTAAACTTCACACAAAAAACCCAGCTCAAATTTTATCTGTAAAGGTATCTGCTGACCAATTTAACGATGGTACTTATCAGCAATTGGAAACCTTGCAATCTGACCCTAACGGCTGGGGCTTAAGGCCTGTTTTACTCAATATTGAATATTACGAAGGTGCTAACGTAGCACGTCAAATGGATTGGAAAGGCTTCCGTTTGCATAGTTTACCTCAAGAAAATAAAGGTAAATAAAAATGGCTACTTGTGTACAGCTAGAATATGGCGAACTTAAACCAACTGCACAATCAATACAAGACTGCACTGGCTTTGTCATGCTTGAGCCTACCGAGTACCAACAATTTTTACTAGGTTCGAGTATTTTCGACCCTAACCTAATTCCCATTGAACAGGCACAAGCACTTTTTCTTAGTGGCTTTTCATTGGTAATAATCTGCCATTTAGTCTCTTGGGGCTATGGCACAGTAATTAACTGGTTTAAACCAGAAAATGATAAATAAACTTTTTAAGCTAAAAGGAAAATATTATGGACTTCACAGGAGTTACAGGCGCAATCGAAGCTACAGCAATTGTTGCAGCAATCACAGCAGTAGCGGCAATCAAAATTTTACCACCCGTTGCTATCTGGGGTTATAACAAAGTAATCGGTTGGATTCGTTAAGAAACCCGACTATTTACTTTTCGCAAACTAAGCCCTGTATTCCTAAAAGTTGCGGGGCTTTTTTAATGGAGCACTATTATGATTTGGGGAATTTATTATGCATGCCTTGGGATTGCTTGTGCGGTTGCGATTATTCGCGGCTTCGAAAATGCTTAAACTTTTTACCTTGCTATGGCGCGGAATTAAACACGCCATACGCCACCCATTTAAAACTATTTTCTCATTAATCAAATTATGGTTTTGCTTAATGCTCGTAACCGTATTTGCAACAATGGCTATAGCAGTTGAGCTTGAGTTCCCTGGAATTCCAGCTGAGGAACAGCAACTCAAACAGGCTTTATGTACTACAGCCAATGGCGCAAAACCCGTAAAAGGTTCAACCGAACAATCACTTTTTAAACAATGTGAAGCTCTTATTATTTCTAACAACCCTTTTCAATGTTTCAAGGTTATATCAGGAATTACTTCCTTCTCTTCAACAATCACGGCTTACACTGCAATAAATACTGAAACTGGAGCTTGTAGCATATTTCAACGTACTCACGGTGGTATAACTAACAATGGTATTGTTACCGAGCTAGGTTGCCCACCCCCCTCAAGTCCTGAGCATATTTACCCATATGAATCAGCCCAAGGTCTAACTTGCCATAAGAAAAAACTGGAAGATTCTGAATGCCCAGAGCCAACTTCTTCTGATAGCTACGTCTTTGGTACTGCAACATCTCCCTCAAACGTCTGTTATGACAACCCTGAAAGTGACACTCAATGCAACATCAATACAGATGATAGTGGCGGCTATTACTTACCCACCAAATATAATTCACAAGAACCTGTCGAGTGTGACTCTCAACCACCAGAGGGTGATGATAAATTTTGCACCGCAACTGGTAGTTCTGGTGTTTATTCCGTTGTTTGCCCTGAAAGCTCTATCAGTTTTGATATAACAGGCATCCAAAAAAACGCTGACCAATTAGTGGTTAACCATCAACGTATATCTGAAATTGAAGCATCTTTTTTAACCCAGCAAGATATCGATTCATTATTTCAGTCTGGAGAACTTAAAGGTGAAAAGGGCGACCAAGGTGAAAAAGGCGACAAAGGTGAAAAGGGTGAACAAGGTATTCAAGGTGTTCAAGGTGCAATTGGTCAAGCTGGCTCAGATGGTCAACAAGGTGAACAAGGCATTCAAGGCGAACAAGGTATCCAAGGTGAAAAGGGTGAAAAGGGCGACCAAGGTATAGCGGGTATTGATGGCCAAGACGGAAAAGATGGAATCGATGGAATAAATGGTATTGATGGCCGCAATGGATCTGATGGTCTTGATGGTGAAGATGGCGAAAACTGCACCGTAATAAACACACCAACCGGTGCAACTATTTCATGCCCTGACGGTTCACAATCAGAAATCGCTGGAGTAGATGAGGGCGCTATTGTTTCAGAGTTAACAAAACAAACAACAGAACTAAAAAAACAAACAGACGCTATCACAAAACTAGGTACTTACGACGGTACTGCTCCAATAATCGACTACTCAACTAAACCTGAAAAATATACCGAGATAGCTACCTTTGATTGGGAAACCACAAACTTCGGTACTGTACTTGAAGAACATAATGAAGCAATGCGTTCATTACCCTTATTTTCAGCTATGGAAAACTTTTTCACTACCTCTTTCAGTGGCAGCTGTCCAGTTTGGCAAGAGACTATAAGCGTTTTAGATTCGTCTTTTACTATTACTTTTGACCATTTTTGTACATCTGTTGTTCAATCAATGCTGCCTTACATTCGAGCTGTACTTATGCTCGTTGCTGGCTTTTTCGCTTGGAGAATTGCAATTGAATAGTTTACTAGATTGGCTAGCCGAAATGTGGCAAGGCTTTATAAACTGGTGTTATGAAATACTAATCTTTATCTTAGACGCCTTTCTTTGGCTGTCATTACAGGTATTTGAAAAAATGCTTCAAGGCTTCAGGTTTATATTTTCTACCATAGACCCGCCACAATTTATTCAAAACGGATTAGGTCAATTCACTGCTTTGATACCTAACGATATTGGTTATCTATTATCCGCCACTGGCTTTGATAATGCCCTAGGTATAATTGGTGTTGGTTATACATTTCGTTTAACCCGCAAAGTATTAACTTTATTCCAGTGGTAAATTTATGATTATATTTCACGAAGGTTTACCAGGCTCTGGCAAAAGTTATGAAGCTCTTGTTAAGCATATAATACCTAGCCTAGAAAAAGGACGTAAAGTTTACGCTAGACTTAACGGCTTTAATTACGAAAAAGTGAGTGAACTCACAGGTAAAACCGTTCAGGAACTAGAATCCTTATATACAGAAATTACAGAAGAACAAGTACATACTGTTTACGACATTGTTGAAAATGATTCATTACTTGTGCTTGATGAGCTACAAAACTTTTTCCCCAGTGGTAGACAAAAGCTGTCAGATGAAATGACCCGATTTATTGCAGAGCATAGACATAGAGGTATGGACATTGTTTGTATGGGTCAAGCTTTAGCCGATGTACACACAACATGGAAACGAAGAACTGAACGAAAAATTTCATTTTTAAAATTATCTATGGTCGGCATGGATAGCAAATATAAATGGGAAATGTACCAAGGTTCAATTAATGGCGTTAAAGGTGATGTAGTCTTTAAAAAGATAAAATCAGGTGTCGAAAAATACGATAGTAAGTATTTTGGTTCATACCTTAGCCATCAATTAACAACAGATAATACCGAGGTATACTCAGATGACCGAGTAAATGTATTTAAATCTAAGCAATTTTATTTTTATTTACCTGTTTTTATCTGTTTCCTTATTTTTGCTATTTATTATCTAACTTCCTTTTTTAACGGTGAAACTAGTATTTCTAACACAAAACCTAAAGAACCTATCAACGGGCCCGTTGCAAAAGTTGAAAAACAGCAAACCTCTACTACTGGAGAACTAAACCAACAACTAAAAGAAAAGCCTAAACCAAAACCCAGTACCGACCCATATCAAAAATTAAGAGACACTATTCAGAATAACAATTCAATGATTACTTACGAAGAAATCTATCGGGGTAGAATTGCCGATTTACTTGTGGTCGTAGAATCTAGCGGTAAAAAGGTTATTGATACTTTTTCAAGGGATGAGCTTTTAATGTTGGGTTACAGATTAAAAAAAACCAGATTAGGTATTGAAGGTTATATTGGCGATAACTTAGCTGTAGTTTTTAGATATAAACCAACAAACAATTATTTTAATAACGAAATCCCAGATGAACAATATCATGATTTATATACTACTAATTAAACGTTAAAACCAACGCCTTTCAACTTGTTGAAAGCCGTTGGTTAACGTTTAAATACTCCAATAATACATACCGTCACTGGTGACACTATGACTAGAAATCAAAAGTACGAACAAAAGCAAAAAGGCAAAGGGTTAAAAAAAGTAACCCTTTGGATACCTGATAACTCAGAAATTGAGATAAAGCAGATGGTAGAGTTTTTAATTGACAACCCTGACCATATACCTTTTATGGCTCGCAGTATTACAACTGGCCGTATGAAAAAGGCTGTTTAGTGGTACGTAACTTATTACGTACTTTTTCCTATTTTACGTAATAATTAACTCAATTATCACGTACCATTATTTTGCTTAGTACATGAACCTATTATTTATGGCTTTAGCCATGTAGACCGCACATAAATATTAATTTAGCATTAACGTAAATCGGTCGTAACTAAGCGAAGCGCAACCCCTGCCCTTAGTTACTCGATACCGCGCTTGCGCCCCTGATAAACCTATTCGGAGTTAGATAATGATTAACCATTGTGATTTTTTTAAAAGGAGTAAAAATCACAATGTTTAAATCAGAATTTCATAAACAGTTTCTTTCTTTATTTGGCTATGATTATGCAAAAGGTGCCAAAGAACTGGGCGTAAGTGAAAGGCAAGTAAGGCGCTATGTGAAATCAGGTAAAGCCAGTCTTCCAGTGGAAAAACTAACAGCTATTATTTACCGAGGTTATTTACCTGCTACTGGAGCATGGGCTGACTGTAAAATTTCTGTAGATGATCATACAATGAGTACACCTTGGGGCGAAGTTAAACCCTCTGATGTTCAGTTGGTTCATCGTTATAAGTGGTCTGCCAGAAAATCAGAGTCTATGTACAAAACCCTTAAGGAAAATCATAAAACACAGGATAATTATTTATCTGACTTACAAGACCAATTACTTAATATTATTGGTGAAATATCTGAAAGGACAGGAAGCTAAATGGAATTAAACTATTTAAAACTATACTTCTCACTTACCCTTGCTGGTTTAACAGTTTGGGGGGTCGATGAAGCTGTTGATTTATATAAAATAAAACTTGTTGCTGATGCTGCAAGTTCAGCTATGAAACAATCTAGGTTAGAGGCTAAAAGTGCAGCAATTAGAGCTCAAACTCAAGCCTTGAACGAAAAAAACCGCAATCAAATTATCAGTAGGCAAAACGCACAAAGAGAAGCTGTGATAAGGAATGCCCAGAGAACTAACAATGAAATTTGTTCATTCTGGAGAGGTGAATATAACTCTTCACGTACCGAAACTAACAAAGTTATGATGGATGGTGCATGTGAAAGAGCTTCAAATCCGCCAGACATGTCTACTAGAACTCTTAATCTTAAAGGTAACAACTAGGTCAAGCTGTCACACGTGACAGCAAACATAAGTTCCTAATAAAAAAGGGCTTTCCGCCCTTTTCTTATATATTACGTACCGTAATTTATGGGTTGCTTATAATAAATTAGCTTACCCCTTACTATCTAGAACTTATAAACTGCACGACTACTATTATGTCGTGCAGTTTTAGTATTACGACTCTTGAGGCTTATACAGTATAGACTTATTTCGACCAGATTCTTTTGCTAAGTAAAGTGCTTTATCGGCATGGGTTAATACAACATCGATAGTTTGCTGATCTTCTGCTTTTGCTAAACCGATAGATATTGTAACTTGGCCATAAATATCGGTGTAACCTAAAATGTCTGTTTGTTCAACTTCTGTTCTAATCTTTTCGGCTACGAATAATGCATCTTCCTCAGATGTATTTGGTAGAATTATGGCAAACTCTTCTCCGCCTAATCTACAAACTGAGTCTGTTCTACGTACACTTTTATTCAATGTTGAAGCTATAGCTATGAGTACTTTATCGCCAATTGCATGGCCCGCTCTGTCATTTACAGATTTGAAGTGATCAACATCAAGCATCAAAATATAAGTTTCAGCTGTGACTAAGGTACTTTGTTCAAGCGCACTTTTTGCTAACTCCATAAAATGCCGCCGATTAGCTAAGCCAGTTAAACTATCGTATGTTGCCGCTTTAATTAAAGCTAGTTCAGCATCACGCCTTTGTTTATCTATTTTTTCTTGAATGATGGCACTAAAAATAATTAAAATTATGATAAACCATGAAATAACAACAACATATAAACCAAATAAATCTTCTAGTTTCACAGAAATTAAAGTCTTAATAAACAAATAACCTATAAATATAGGGACAAAACAACCGATACAAACTTGAAAACGAGCAATTCGTCCACCTATATGTGGTGATAATAAAGCATGAACTGCACCGTGCTTGGCATGGATAAACAAAACACTAATCCCAAGAAATATACCATAAGTTGTAGTTAAAATAGACATATGACCAAAAAATGATGTAATACCATAAGCATAACCAATTATCGACAGCATAGGCACTGCAAGTCCAACAAAAGCAACTACTTGTGCAGTCATTACCTTACCAAACTGACCCAATAGTAACGCAGAAGATAAAAATGCCATCATAATCGCCGTATTAATCCCCATCGAATTTGAAAAGCCAGCTTGTAACTCTGCGTTTACAGTATTTATGAATGGGGTAATATGTACGGCCATTTTGCTGGATAATAAATTATCACTTATAACAATAAGGGATATTATAAGTGCAGTTATAGAAAGTAATGGGTTGAGGATAGTAAAATGTTTTTTATACTCTAAAAAAACACTAAAACCAATTAGTATTATAGTAATAGCGGTAAGCGGATTTGTTGCTGCCCCTCCGGCTATCGGCCTATATAATTGTTGTACAGAAAAAAAGTAACCCGAAGCCGATAACAAAGAGAGTAAAATACAGCCTAGCGCTAATGCTTTAGCGATAATTTCAACATAGCGAGTGCGATTTTCATAAGCTACTCTTTGTTTTTCGTTCTCAATTAAATCTAAGCTGCTTAAAGCCATAACACGGTATTTTCTTCATTCAAAATCAATTATTTCAATGATAGTAGAGTCATAAAAATAAGCAATTCTAATTACCCACTTAGAAATATCTACTAATATGCAGTGATTTTAAGTGTACTAGTTAACTGAGTATCTAAGGCATCTGCCAGTTTTTCTGTTTCACTAAACACGGTGTTCCAATATTTAATACGCGTGTCTGCATCAAGATCAGTAAAGTCGTTTCTGTCTGGGATTTTTCCGTAAGGTAAGTTGGCTACAAATTCTTTTGATGGGGTGATCATCACTACATTGTCGTAATTTTGTGGTGACACTTTTCGTTTTAAATTTTTATCGAACCACCCTGCCTTTGGATTTGAATTAAAATGTGGATATAAAATTAAGCCAGGGTTATTAATTTTTAAATCAAAGTGGTAATCAATAATGCCGCCATCGCGGTAAATCCCTGGTGGCGAACCGGCAATATTTTTTATACCTTGCATTACAAGTGGTATAGAGCCCGATGCAAGTAAGGCATCTTTTAAATTTGTTTGTGTGAGTGCGATATTTTTGGTTTTAAAATTATAGCTGTCAGTAATACTTAAATCACTATTGGGCGCGCCAAAAATAAAACGCTCATATTGCGAGCCTAATAATTTTCGATTAATTCTGTTAAGCATATAACTTTTTGATAAACCCAAAAGCTGTATTAATTTATGTTCGCTGGCAATAAACCCGTTAGATTTTGCGACAATAAAATGCGCTTTAAAAACAGGATTATTTATAATTTCAGTAACGCCATCATCACCAAATACATCATCTAATAATGCGCGGGCTTTTAGTGTAATTTCAGCGGGCGTTGGTTTATTACTAGAATATCGGGTTTGTGAATACGATTTTGCTAACCGCTTAATGGCTGCAACTGGATCGTTTTGTGCAAAACAGGCTGAACGAAAAGCCCCTGCAGATGAGCCAATTAAATTAAGCGGTTGGGTGCGATGTTTAAAAAATTCGCCAAATATATATTTGTCTAAACCAAATAAGGTAAACCATTTAGGGCCACCACTTGCCCCTAAAAACGAGGTAAAAAGCTCGGGTTTAAAACCTTGTTCGTTTATTATTTTTGCTGCAGTTTTACCCGCATAAATGTCGATCATCTAAAAATACTACCTGTAGAGTCGCAGTTTAATGTTGTTAAAGCCAAATTTAAAAATGAATACTTATGCAAAATAAAACTTTTAAACTTTAATCTTAATCCCAAATTCCGTCTTCACATTTGCCCTGCACTTTTACGTTTTTTACCTTAAACTCAGGCTCTATGCCTTTGTGTCTTTGTGCGTGGTAGTCGTTAGTAACAGACAAAATAGTCGGTGTGAGTAGTATAATAGCGATAACGTTTACCACTGTCATTAACCCTAGAGCAATATCAGCTAAATCCCATACTTGTTTTAAGGTGGCTGATGCGCCCCACAACATCATTGATAAATAAAGCAAAGTATAAATACTGCGCCCTACTTTGTTATCGAGCTTAAATAAGTGGAGGTTACTTTCGGCGTAGGCGTAGTTAGCAACTACCGAGGTAAAAGCAAATAAAGTAATGGCAGCGGCTATAAAATACACGCCGCCTTGCGCTAAGTGTGAGGTCATAGCGCTTTGTGTTAAGCGTATACCTTCCATTTCACCGCTTATATCTACATCGGCCAATAAAATAATAACCGCGGTACAACTGCACAATACGATGGTATCGAAAAACACCCCTAACATTTGTATGTAGCCTTGTGTCGCTGGGTGGTTTGGCATTGGACTGGCACTAGCCGATGCATGCGGCACACTTCCCGCGCCAGCCTCATTAGAATATAAACCGCGTTGTATACCATTTTTAATGGCTGCACCCATGGCGCCTGCACCAGCTTCTTGCAAGCCAAACGCTGATAAAAGTATATCTTTAAGCATGGCAGGTACTTGGGTGAAGTTAATCAGTGTAATTACTACAGCAACAAGCACAAACACGATGCCCATAACAGGCACTACTCGCTCGGCGAATCGGGCAATGGCTTTAAAGCCACCTAAAATAATAGAGCCTGCTAAAAGTGTGATCACAACACCTGAGTAAAAAGTGGGTATTTCAAATGCGTAATTTAGTGCATCGGTAATGGTGTTGGTTTGCATGGCGCTAAAGGTAAAGCCGTAACCTAAAAACAAACAGGCGGCAAACACAATAGCAAATGCACGACTGCCTAAGCCTTGTTGAATATAATACGCAGGGCCACCTCTGAATTCGCCATTGCTGTCGCGAATTTTATATACCTGGCCTAAAATACTTTCTGCAAACCCGGTTGCCATACCCAGTATAGCAATGACCCACATCCAAAATATGGCGCCGCTACCACCGAGTGATATAGCCACAGCCACACCGGCTAAATTACCTGTGCCTACTCGAGCACACAGCCCAGTGCAGAGCGCTTGAAATGATGAAATATCGTTTTTATTACACTTACTACTGCCTTTTAGCAGGCTAAACATGTGCTTAAATTTAACTAATTGAATTGCTTTTAAGCGTACTGAAAACCATATTCCGGTAAATAGGAGAATGTAAATAAGTACTTGCCCTTCGCCCCATAAAAGGCCATTGACACTTTTTACTACTGTTTCAAACATCACCCGTCCTTTATTTGTTATTTTTATATCCGCTTGCTTCTACATTTATATCTTTATGTGTTTAAAACAATAAATGCACCGCACGTCACGTGAATTTTATTTCAGTTATTGTGAATATAAAATCACACTCATACCTTATCGTTTTTTATAAAAAAATCAATAATATATTTGTAGCTTCAAACAACGCAGCACTAAGCCTTGCGTTAAAATTATACGGCCTCTTATATTTCCAAGATAAGAATAGTACGCTTTGTTAAATTTTGTGCAGGGTAAGTCGACTCACAGTGAGTTTATGAACTGAGATTGGTGGTTGAGTTATGATGCTAGACTGGTTTTATTATTAATATGATGCGTTACAGTGTGTGGTAATTACGCTAGCTTGAGTTGTTTTAGTTTGATCAGTATTTTTTATTAACCCATTAAAATTACAGGCTAAGTTTAACGCCAAAGCAATATACAGTAGGTGCATATTGCTTTGCATGCGGCTTGTTAATTAGCGCCATAAACGCCCTAGAGGCTTGCTTACATTGCGTATTGCGGCTCACTGAAACGGTTTAACTCTGTATGATAGTTTTTTAAATAATCACGACCCGCTTTCAAGCCTAATTTATGATCAAATCGGAGGTCATCATTAGAGCTGCCTAACAATTTGCTATGTAGTTTTTCGTTAGCAAAAATTTGAATAATTTCAGCATCATCTGGGGGATTAGCAATAAATTCAAGCTCGTCTAAGTACGCTTGTTCATGTTGTAACAAATAGTCGAGAGTTTTTGGGCAATATCTCGAAGCACTCGCAAGTGTTCTCAATTTTTGTACCCACGCTGATTCTGCTTGAAAATCGGTGTCTACCGTTCTTATTACTACAATTTTACGGGCGCCACGGTTATACGCTTCGCGTACAGGCAATGGCGCAGCTAAGCCGCCATCTAAATAAAAATCTTCATTCGATTGCTCTGCAGCTAAATGTGCTTCGTTTGCCGCTTTTGAGCCTAACCAAGGAGTGAGTTGAACACCTTGTTTATACAAAAAAGGTAAAGCACTTGACGCTTTTAATAGTTCTCGCCAGTGTTTACCATCGCCAGTAGGAGATAAATAATACGGTTTACGATCACGCGCATTGGTTGTAGTGATCAGGAGTTCTCTATCACCAAGGCTATTTTTTGCCGTTTTAAAGTCTAATGCTCTATTAACCTCAGTGGTTTTTTCGAAATACCAATCTAAGTCAACAATGTGTTTACCCATTAGGCCTCGACCTAACTGAAAAAAACGTTTATGACGCGAAAGCCCTCTGATCAAGCGTTTTGCGTAGCCTTTTTGACGCGCTAAATAACTGGTTAAATTTTGCGAGCCAGCAGACGTGCCTATAAATAAATCAAACGGGTCGTAATTTTGCTCTAACCACGCGTCAAGTACACCGGCTGTAAATATCCCTCGCTGCCCTCCACCTTCAGCAATCAATGCAGTTTTAGGGTGCATAGGCTTATTGAATGTGTGTGGAGCAACATTTATTTGAGATTTCACGGTGTACCTCTTAGTTGTTAACTTAACGGAATATGGTTTTATTTTAACGTGCTTGATTAAATCCTTAAAACAGATTAATTGAATCAGTTCGATTGAAAATATAAATCATTTATTTTTACTCAATCTTTACTCGATTCTCTATTTGGTTATTAGTGTAACTATGGTTGCGTGTACGCTTGCTTAATAAACAGCTTAATTCTTTATTTCCATTAGTATTTTTAACGCACGATGACGTTTTTCATCGTCATATAAATCGTTGGTGAATATAAGCTCATCGACCTCTAATTGGTTCACGATCATTTCTAATTTGTGTTTAATACTCGCTGGTCCACCAGTAACACTTAATCCTAAAAAGCTCTCAATATGAGTACGCTCTTGTTCGCTCCACAAGCCTTCCATTGTTTCAACTGGGGGCTTTAACCACAACTCATCGCCTCTGATTAACGACAGTACCCGCTGTTTTGAAGTGGTTGATAAGTATTGTGCTTCTTCATCTGTATCGGCAGCCACTAAAGGTAATGCCAACATTACATAAGGCTTAGCTAATACATTTGATGGTTTAAATTCTCGTTTATATAAGGCTATTGCATCATGTACAAAACGCGATGCAAAGTGCCCCGCAAATACATAGGGTAATCCTTTTTGCGCTGCTAACTGGGCACTAAATAAACTTGAGCCTAAAAGCCAAATAGGCACATTAGTATTTTCACCGGGTATTGCTCGTACACGCTTAGTTCCCTCGTATGGGCCTAATAGTGTTTGTAACTCGCTTACTTCATTAGGAAAGTTTTCAGCGCGGCTAATATCGTTATTTAAGGCGCGACTGGTCACCGGATCGCTACCTGGTGCGCGCCCTAGCCCTAAATCAATTCGACCAGGATACAAACTCTCTAAGGTGCCAAATTGCTCAGCCACAACTAAAGGCGCATGATTAGGTAACATAATTCCACCCGACCCTACGCGTATTTTTTTAGTGTTGCCGGCTATGTGCCCTACTAAAATTGAAGTGGCGGCACAAACAATCCCAGGCATATTATGATGCTCGGCTAACCAAAAACGGTTAAAACCTAATTGGTCTGCTTTTTGTGCGTAGGCTGTACTTTTGTTTAAGGTGTCACTAACCGTGGCCCCTTTTTGCATAGGCGCCAGTTCAAGTAATGAAAAAGGGATAGTTGATAACAAAGTAGCATCTCCAAATTAAATAGCGATTTATGACGTGCTAGCCATAAATAATAAATCTAAAGTAAGAGATGGGTGTACATTACACCAATTCAAGGCAGCTCATCTTGAAACGCTAAGGTGTTGCGATTGAGTGATAACAAAGTTAGCTATTTTTAGCTGCAGCTTGTTGGCGGTTTAGTTTATAGGCTTCTGAATCAAGGCCTTTTTTCCAATAACCCGATGAAACAATTTGACTGCGAGGTATAGCTAATTCATCAGTTAATACGGTTTTTGCTTTGCGTACTAATCCGGCCTCTAGTGCCATAAATACAATAGGTTGTTGCTCACTAAGCGGCACCGATTTTAATGCGTTTATCACATCTGTATCTGGTTTATGTGTTATTAACCAAGTTACATCTCGCGGCGACTCTAAGCTGATCACATCATCTTTTGTTGGTGCATGAATAATCGCGTCAATTTTTGCGTTTTTAGGCAGTTGCTGCATGTAGCCTTTAATTGCATTAACCGAAGTTAAATCGCCAAGTAGTATGTAATGTGAGTGTTCATAATTATCAAGCTTTTTAGGGCCTGGTCCTGCTATACCTACCTCATCGCCTACTTTTGCTTTTTTAGCCCAATTAGTTGCCGGACCTTGGTGCATATTAATTACAAAATCGAGGGTAAGTGCGCCGGTGTGCTCATCAACATGCCTTATAGTGTATGAACGCATACATGAAGTTTTAATATTATAATCAACGCGGCCATTTTGCGGAATAAGCACCTTTACGTAGTTACCAATATATTGAGCGTTCAAGTCGTTAAACTCATCGGAGCCTACAATAATGCGCTGTAAATGTGGGGTTATTTGCTCTGTGCTTAATACTGTTGCTTTGCGTACTTTTTTACCCATATAAATTTACCTCATTAAAAAAGATGAATTGCACAACGCCCCATTGGTTGATAAAATCAACCATATCAATTTAATTGACTTTGTCAACCATTATGGATTCCCTATGCATATCTCATTAGCCAATACATTATTTGCTTTAATGCAAAATTATCGCGTTACCATACGCGAAGCGATTAATGCGGGCGAGCTTGGCTTAAACGCAATGCACGTACGTTGCTTTCATATTATTGCAACAACAACTCAGTGCACTGCTAACGATATTGTTAATCAGACCCAGCGCGACAAGGCCCAAATAGCACGCTTAGTGAAAGAGCTAATCGCATTAAAGTTAATTAACAAAGATGCCAGTGAGCACGACAAGCGCTGTTTTATCTTGTCATTTACCTCTGAAGGTCGCTCGCTTTATGACAAGCTATTAGCCGCCGAGCAGCAAGTAAATGCGCAAATGTGTAAAAACTTAAACCCACAGCAAATCAATGACTTTTTACATACTGCCCAACAAATGATCAAAAACATGGATTGATCTACCATTCATTACTTGGCATAACTGATACAAAACGCATATACTGTACACTTATACAGTATATGCGTTTTAGGTTGTGTTATGTTTGTTATTCCCATTTATATAGAGGCCGGTGTTTGCGGGTTTGAATCGCCTGCAGCGCAGTATAGTGAGTTAGGGATATCACTTGACGAGCTATTAATAAAACACCCAGATGCTACATTTATTGGCGTTGCCTCAGGGTGCTCTATGCAAGAAATTGGCATTTTTGAGGGCGACTTACTGTTAGTTGACCGTGCAGAGATTCCTAAAGATGGCGATGTTATTGTGGCGAACTTAAATGGTTTATTTGTATGTAAGTTGCTAGATAAAACCAATGCGCGGCTGCTCTCGGCTTCTGCTGCTTATAAACCCGTGCAATTAACCGAATCTGATGAATTTCAGCTTGAAGGCGTGGTAACTCGCTCAATTAGATTACATCGGCAAAGCCCTGAGATACTTTCATGTATGCCTTAGTTGATGCGGTTGCTTTTTATGCCAGTGCTGAAAAGGTATTTGACCCCGCAATTCGTTCAAAACCAGTTGTGGTGCTTACCAATAACGATGGCTGCGTATGTGCGGTATGCCCTATTGCCCGTAAGCTTAATATTCCTAAATTTGGCCCCTATTTTAAAGTAAAGCAATTACTAGCAAAACATCAGGTCGTAGTGCGCTCATCTAACTACGAACTATACGCTAATTTAAGCGATAGAATGATGAACGTTATTGCTCGCTTTTGTGATACCCAGCATATTTACAGTATTGACGAATCGTTTTTGCACTTTAAAGGCTATCAGCCATTAATTACCGATTGGCACCACTACGGTCAGCTAATTAGACGTACGGTATGGCGCGAAACCAAACTCCCTGTTGGGGTTGGTTTTGGGCCAACACCAACCTTAGCCAAAGCCGCGAATCATGCTGCTAAAAAGCTAACTGGCTTTAATGGGGTTGCCGTGATTGATGATGAAGCAAGCCGACAAGCTATTTTACAGCAAATGCACTGCCAGGATGTATGGGGAGTGGGCAAACGTATAGCTAAGAAGCTGGCGCTAATGAATATTAATACCGCATGGCAGCTGGCTGAGCAAAGTCCAAGAACAATTCGTCGTCAATTTAGCGTAGTGCTTGAGCGTACAATTAAGGAGCTCAATGGCATTACCTGTTTAAACTGGGATGATGTGCGCCAAGACAAACAAGCTATTTTTTCAACGCGTAGTTTTGGCCAGCGCCTTAACGATCCTGATGCAGTGAGAACCGCATTAATAAATCACGCCAGTGTAGTTGCACAAAAATTAAGAGCGCAACAGTCGCTCACTCATCGTATTTATATTTTTGCAGCCAGCTCGTCACATGAGCAAGCCTTTTATAAAAAGTCAGCTATGCATCAATTTGATCCGCCCACTAACGATACCCGTGTTATAGCGAGTGCCGTATCAAAGAGTTTTGAGCAAATATATCAGCCGGGTATTCGTTTTTATAAATGCGGAGTGGGTGCATTAGAGCTTAGCCCACAGCAGTTTCAACAACATACTTTATTTGAGAAACAAACCGATAACCCGCAGTTAATGGGCTGCTTAGATGCGATAAATCATCGCTTTGGGAAAGGAATGCTTAGCGTAGCAAGCAGCCAACTAAATGAGCGCTGGCATATGAATAGAGCTTTTTTATCGCCGCAATACACAACACGTTGGCGCGATATTCCTAAAATACAGTGTTAGTCAGCAACTTTAATAAATTCGCATTCTACACTTGGGTTATCTAAGGTGTATTTAAGGGTGTTATCGGTTAAAAAAGTAATAGTTTGTTTAATGGTTCTTTCGTGAATTGGATTATCACATCGGCTCATACGTAAACCATTTTCGAGGCCATTAGTTTTGTATTTAATTGAGCTGGTAATAAAACAATAATTAGGCTTTTGAATAGTACGAGTGCCATTGTGTAATGAGTTAAACAAAATCTCTTTACCTAAGCTAAAACCTTGCTCAGGATCTTCAGGGTTATTAAATTGCAATCGACTATTAGTGCATAAACCCGAGTTACTTGAGGTAACTTCGTAATTACCTAGCTTAGTTTTTAATAGTGGAATAAAGCGAGTTTTATTACTTGGGCCTGCCACTGCATAACAGCTAAAAAGGCTTATGGTAAGTAAAACCAGTGTGAAACATTTCATTATAAGCTCTATCCTCGTGTATCAACCATGATCAAGCAATGTGACTATGCCTTAGCTATTTCTAACTATAACAGAGATTTACTATAAAAGATGCGAAGTCGTATTACTATGAGCAGCTGCGCAAAAACTAAATTAAAATACGTAGCTAACAACAAATAAGATTAAACTAGACGTAAGCTTTATTACATAAAGGGGGAAGAAAATGCATTACTTGTGATTAACCTGAACTCTGGTTAAGAGATTTACTAACGCATTGAATTAAAAAATATTTTTACTTACTTTTCTCTAGCTAGAAATTTTTAGTGAAAACAAGGCGAAATTACGCGTCAATAGCTAGCCTATTGCAAGTAAATTCAACGCAGTTAGCGCTGAAAATAGCTGCTT